>JBJDXG010000058.1:0-6201 GCA_051866555.1 bacterium
CCTTGGATATGGCAGCCACTGAACTGTATCAGGAGGGAGTCTATTGGTTTGAGGGCGAAAGGAAAAGCGCTGAAGAGATGATAGGCTGCTATGAAGGATTGGTATCTGCTTATCCGATTATCTCAATTGAAGACGGCTTGAGTGAAGATGATTGGGAGGGCTGGAGACTGCTGACTGAAAGGCTGGCTAAGAAAGTACAGCTGGTAGGCGATGACCTTTTTGCTACTAATCGTTCTCGCTTAAGAGCCGGTATAAAGCGGGGGATAGCTAATTCTGTTTTGATCAAAGTAAATCAGATAGGCACCTTGACTGAAGCCTTGGAAGCAGTAGAATTAGCCCAGAAGGCAGGCTATACTGCGGTTATATCCCATCGCTCCGGAGAGACGGAGGATACCTTGATTGCTGATTTGGCGGTAGCGGTCAATGCCGGCCAAATTAAAGCCGGAGCGCCGAGCAGGGTGGACAGAACGGCTAAATATAATCAGCTGTTAAGGATTGAAGAGGAAGCAGGAGGCTTTTATCCCGGTCTGCAGGCTTTTTATAATTTAGATTAATTTTCTTTACCTTTTTTACTTTTATATGGTATACTAAGGTGGGGAAAATTAGGAGGTGTCTTTAGTGCAGACTTTTTTGATGGTCTTATTATTACTGGTTTCTCTGGTTTTGATTGCTCTTGTTTTATTGCAGCCAGGCAAAAGTGCCGGGCTTTCAGGTTCAATTGCCGGAGGAGCTGAAATGCTGATGGGCAAAAGAGCTAAAAGCATAGAAGGCAAGTTGAGCCATTATTCTACTATTGCAGCAGTCTTGTTTTTGATTTTAGCAATTGCCGTAAATGTTTTAAGCTAGTGTGAAAAGGTACTGATGTTCAGTACCTTTTTCCTGTAAATGGGGGAAAATAATGAGAGAAAAAAAGATACCGCAGCCGACTATTGAAAGGCTGCCGATTTATTATCGTTCACTTTTGGAAATGCAAAAGGAAGGACTGGACCGGGTTTCTTCTGAGGAGCTGGGCAGACGCTCGCATGTAAGCTCAGTACAGATCCGCAAGGATTTGACTTACTTCGGTGAGTTCGGCAAAAGAGGTTTTGGCTATAAAATAAAAGATTTGCTGCAGCATATAGCTTCTATACTTGGTCTTACAGCTACAAAAAGAATAGCTGTTTTTGGAGCCGGTAATTTAGGACGGGCCTTGATCCGTTATTCAGGCTTTGCTAATGAGAATTTTAAAATTGTAGCTGCTTTTGACCGGGATGTGCAAAAAGTAGGCGATAAAATAAACGATGTAATGGTTTATGACTGCAAAATGTTGGATAAACTAGTTGCAGAAGAAAAAATAGAAATAGGGATTATAGCGGTTCCTGCGGAGGAGGCTCAAAATGTAGCTGATCGTTTGACTGAAGCAGGAGTTACGGGAATTTTAAATTTTGCTCCGACTAAAATTATTGTTTCTGATAAAGTTAAGCTGAGAGATGTTGATTTAGGCATTGAGATGCTTCGTTTATCTTATCATTTAGCTCAACATTAAGATAAAGACAGGAGGACTTCTGATGAAAAAATCCCAGCAGGTCATTTCCGGGGTAATAGAGATGCATAAAGGCGGCTTTGCTTTTCTTTTGCCTGATGATAAAAATTATTCTGATGTTTATCTTAGAAGAAGTGATCTCCTTGATGCTATGGACGGTGATCAGGTTGAGATTGCTCTTTTACCTCACCGCAAGGGGAAAAGGCTGGAAGGCAGGGTTATAAAGGTCCTTCACAGAGCCTGCACTCAGGTAGTAGGTATTTTGCAGAAGAATAAAGGCTTTGGCTTTGTTGTACCTGATAATTCTCATATAAATTATGATGTTTATGTTCCGGGCAGCAAGCTTTTGGGAGCCAAGAATAACCAGAAGGTAGTAGCCAAGATTACTAAATGGCCGACTAAAGGCTTTAATATGGAAGGGGAAATAATTGAAGTTTTAGGTTATCCCGATGAGCAGGGAGTGGATATTGTATCGCTGATTAGAGAGCATGATCTGCCGGAGGATTTTCCTGCTGAGGTATGGCAGGAGGCCAGAGCCTTTGACCAAAGAATTAAAGCGGAAAATTTTCCCAATCGTCTTGATTTGCGGCAAAAAACTATAATTACTATTGACGGTGAGGATGCTAAGGATTTAGATGATGGTGTTTCGCTGGAAAGAGCTGAAAATGGCAATTATATTTTAGGGGTACACATTGCTGATGTTGGCTACTATGTTAAAGAGGGAAGTCCTTTGGATAAGGAAGCGTATAAACGGGGGACAAGCGTCTACTTAGCAGACAGAGTTATTCCTATGCTGCCGCCGGAGCTGTCCAATGGCATTTGCAGTTTGAATGCCGGGGAAGACCGTTTAGCTATGAGTGTTTTTTTAGAATTTGATAAAAAAGGCAGTCTGCTGAAAAGTGAAATAGCCGATACGGTAATCTGTGTTTACCGCAGGATGAATTATACTGATGTGCGAAAGTTATTGGAGGGCGATGACCGGGAACTGCTGAAAAAGCATAAGGATATTCTGCCTCTTTTAAAGGATATGGCTAAATTGGCGAAGCTTTTGCAGAAAAAACGGTTTGCCCGCGGCAGTATTGATTTTGATTTTCCTGAATTGAAGGTCATTCTCGATGAAAAAGGAGTTCCGGTTGAATTAAAACCAAGGGTAAGGTCGATTGCTGAACAGCTGATCGAGGAATTTATGCTGGCAGCTAATCAGGCTGTGGCAGAAACTATGTTTTGGCAGGAGGTGCCTTTTCTTTACCGGGTACACGAGGTGCCTACCGAGGAAAAAATATTTGCTTTAAAAGAATTTTTATTTGGTTTAGGCTATCGGCCAAGAGGCTTGGAAAAGGGTCATCCGGAGGCTTATCAAAGGGTACTGGCTAAAGTAAAGGGAAAACCGGAGGAAAGAATAGTCAGTACGATTGTTTTGCGCTGTATGCAAAGAGCCAGATACTGTGAAGCGAGTTTGGGCCATTTTGGTTTAGCGGCGAAATATTATAGTCATTTTACTTCTCCAATCAGACGTTATCCTGATTTAGTAATCCATCGTTTGATTCGGGAATACAGGCTGAATGGCCTTCCCTCTGAGCAAAGAAGAGAGTTTCTTGAAACGGTAATGCCTAAAATCGCTGTTCAGTCATCATCCAGAGAGAGAGTAGCGGAGGAAGCAGAACGTGATACCTTGGAGTTAAAAAAGGCGGAATTTATGCAGAAGGAAATAGGCAGTCATTTTAAAGGAATAATCAGCGGAGTGCAGTCGTTTGGTTTGTTTGTGGAGCTGGACAATTTAGTTGAAGGGCTGGTTCATATCAGTAATTTAACTGATGATTATTATCAGCATGATGCTGAGCATTACTGTCTGCTGGGACAACGTACAGGCCGGAGATACCGCATTGGTGACCCGGTAACAGTTGAAGTCATTGATGTTGATATGCAGGAACGAAAAATAGATCTTTTATTAGTTGATTAAATTTTTAGTGTTTTATCTATTGACAAAATGAATATTACTGGTATAATGAAGTATTACAGAGGTGAATGAAGCTATGGGAGAAGGGAAAGCTTTAGCATTTAACAGAAAAGCACGGCATGATTATCATATTCTCGATACTATGGAGGTTGGCATTTGTCTGCAAGGGACAGAGGTCAAATCCATTAGGAGAGGTATGGTCAATCTAAAGGACAGCTATGCTTCCATTCAAGCCGGTGAGCTTTTTATCGAAAATATGTATATTTCCCCTTATGACTATGGCAATATCAACAATCATGATCCTCTGCGCAAAAGGAAACTCTTGATGCATAAAAAAGAGATAAATCAGCTTTTTGGCAAGATCAAGGAAAAAGGTTTGACCTTAGTTCCTTTAAAGCTCTATTTGACCCGCGGCTTAGTCAAACTGGAATTAGCTTTGGCTCAGGGCAAAAAGAATTATGATAAGCGTCAAGCCATTGCGGCCAGAGATGCTAAACGGGAAATAGAGAGAGCCTTTAAATCAAGGGGGCGTTAAGGTTTCGACGGGGGTCGTTGAACTGAGATAAGCGAGTCCAGGTGCTCGTTACCTGGTAAAACAGCGGGAACTTAAATTAAACGCAAAAAATGATTACGCTTTAGCAGCCTAGTCTGCTGACGTCTGTCCAGTTGTTCCTGCGGTACTGGAATAGGCGCTAATGAGCAGGATACCTTTTTTCTGATACCTGTAAGAAAAAGGGGAATTTAACAGGCTGGTCTGATTTTTATCCTGCCCTGGGGAGAAAAATCGGACGAGAGATAAATCCTGGGCTACACTCGTAGAAGGTTTTGGGGATAGGCTTTCGGACACGGGTTCGATTCCCGTCGCCTCCACCATTGAGAGTTACAATCGTTTCAATAGCGATTTTATCTTTAAAATAAATATTAGCAATAAGTCGGGATAATCTGTTTTGATTTTCCGGACTTTTTTATTTTTAATGCTAAATCAGCTTAATTTATTCAAATAGACTAAGAATTTTGTAAAAGAAACGGTTATGGTTTTGTTTTTAGTATTTTTATGATATAATTAATTAATCTTCATTATATTAAAGAAAAAAAGGAGGATATTTATGGTAACATCTCAAATCTGTATTATGGCAGCAATTATCGTGTATTTGCTGGCAGTAGTAACTATAGGTATTATTTATGCTAAGAAAAATAATACTGTGGATGACTTCTATTTGGGTGGGAGAAAATTGGGGCCTTTTGTAACAGCGATGAGTGCAGAGGCTTCTGACATGAGCAGCTGGCTGCTTATGGGGCTTCCAGGGGTGGCTTACTTAAGTGGTTTGGCTGATGCTTCCTGGACAGCTATAGGCTTAGCTATAGGTACATATGTTAATTGGCTTATTGTAGCCAAGAGAATCCGCAATTATTCCCATATAGCAGGGAATGCGATAACCTTGCCGGACTTTTTCTCTAAGCGTTATCGGGATAAAAATAACGTTCTAACCTGCCTTGCGGCAATTATTATCGTTATTTTCTTTATTCCTTATACTGCTTCTGGTTTTGCTGCCTGCGGCAAATTATTCCACAGCTTGTTTGGTGCTGATTATGTTTCAGCAATGCTTATCAGTGCGGTTGTTATTGTTGGGTATACAACTTTAGGCGGATTTTTAGCTGCCAGTACGACCGACTTTATGCAGAGTATAGATATGACGATTGCTTTGGTCGTGGTTGTAACCTTTGGCATTACCTCGGCCGGCGGGCTGTCAGCCGTAATGGACAATGCTCTGAGCTTACCGGGGTATCTGAGCCTAACCAGCAGCTATAATGCAGCAGACAATGCAGCTTCTGCTTATGGCTTTATAACTATTATTTCAACATTAGCCTGGGGCTTAGGCTATTTTGGTATGCCGCATATTCTTTTGCGTTTCATGGCTATTGAAAAGGTGGATAAATTAAATCTTTCTCGCCGGGTAGCCACAACTTGGGTTGTAATATCTTTAGCGGTAGCTATTTTTATAGGGATAGTTGGTTATGCAATGAGTCAGGCTGGGGTAATTGAAACCCTGACAGGTTCTAATTCTGAAACTATTATGGTTAAGATTGCCGGTGTTATCAGCTCTCATGGCATATTCCCAAGCTTTATTGCCGGGATAATTTTAGCTGGTATTTTAGCGGCTACTATGTCAACTGCTGATTCTCAGCTGCTGGCTGCTTCTTCCAGTGTTTCGCAAAATCTTTTGCAGGACTTTTTCGGCATCGAGCTTTCTGAAAGAGCTTCTATGCTGGTTGCCAGGGTGACTGTGGTTGTGATTGCTGTTATAGCAGCTTTTATGGCTAAGGATCCTGATAGCTCAGTATTTAATATCGTTTCCTTTGCCTGGGCTGGTTTTGGAGCTGGTTTTGGGCCGGTTGTCTTATTTTCTTTATTCTGGCGCCGTTCTAATAAATGGGGAGCTTTAGCCGGAATGTTTTTTGGCGGTTCCATGGTTTTTGTCTGGAAGTATTTGATCAGACCTTTAGGCGGAGCCTGGAACATTTATGAGCTGCTGCCTGCTTTTATTGTAGCCTGTCTGGCTATTGTAATAGTCAGTCTGCTTACAGAAGCTCCAAGTGAAGAAATAACTAAGGAATTTGATATGGTTGCTGAACGTAGCTAGGTTCTGTTGAAAAAATATCGCTTGA
The DNA here is from genome assembly GCA_051866555.1 of bacterium. Classification (GTDB taxonomy): domain Bacteria; phylum Bacillota; class JBJDXG01; order JBJDXG01; family JBJDXG01; genus JBJDXG01. The sequence continues at coordinate 6,147 of JBJDXG010000058.1, forward strand.
TTCGTTCAAGCGATATTTTTATGAAGAAAAGTTGATACTGGAGGGATATGCAATG
>JBJDXG010000059.1:0-6151 GCA_051866555.1 bacterium
TTCTCTCAACTCTGGAATTCCTGCATTAGATGTATAAGTTGTTTTATTTTCATTGCAATTAACCGGCGGAGGAGTTTCTTCTTTTCCTTCAACAAAAATCCTCCGCACACCCAATTTTATTAAACGGCCAATTTTATTTTCATCTAAAGAAGTTCCCTTTTCCAATAAAAAATTTCCGTGATTATCAATAATATCCTCCAGCAAAACCATTCCCGGCTTAGCCTTATTAATATAAATTCTAGGCATAAAAATACCCTCCTGAAAAAATTTGCCTTAATTACTATTCAATTTTTTCAATTGACACTCCTTTTTTTCTTGGGAAATTATTTATCACAAAGAGGAATAAGAAGTCCAAAAGCGTATTAAATAACTATATCTAAGAAAGGAGCAGGATATTTATGAGTGCATGTACCAGCGATGCTTGTCTGCCAACTAAAAAGGCTATTCTGGCAGGCAAAGAAATTATAGAAGAGGTCTTTCAGGAACTTAAAGCTACTATTCCCAATTTGACCATAGATGAAACCTATACTCTGGAAGAAGGAAAAATAGCTCCCAAAAGAGGAATTTTCCCCAGCTCTATTCTTTCCATCCCTAAAGGAGAAAATTTTCCGCAGCCAATCAAAATAATGATTTTCATCAATGTTCTCAATGCCAAAGAAAAAGAAGCTGAGATTTCCGGCGGCTGGTCGTTCGGACCCGGAGCTGATACTCAGGAAGAAGCCATTTATGTAAAGCTGCTGGAGGTCGTTTTCTTCCTTAAGCAGGAAAACGGTCCTTTATTTAAAGGAAGCCTAACAGAAAAAGCAGAAATTCAGACAAAAATTCGGGCTTATCTGCAAAAGGTACTTCAGGACTATCGCCAAGTGCTGGAGACAATCGCATAAGACAAGGGACTTATTCTTTCACCAAGAATAAGTCCCTAATTTTTTACATTCTTTCCGGTACGCTGAGACCTAAAATATCCAGACCGTTGCGCAGCACCTGACCTACCGCACTGACTAAAACCAGACGAGAAGCCAATAATTCCTTCTCTTCTCCTAAAATACGGCAGTTATTATAGAAGGTATGCAAAAGCCCAGCCAGCTCATAGATGTATCTCGCTACCTGATGAGCCTCCCGCTTCTTAGCCGCATCCTGCAATTCCAAAGGAAATTCCGCAACCTTTTTCAGCAGATTTAATTCAGCCTCTGTCTGCAAAAGACTGATATCAGCCTTTTTAGGCAATTCTATCTGCAAATCAGCTGCCTGACGCAAAATGCTGCAAATTCTCGCATGAGCATACTGAATATAATAAACCGGATTTTCATTCGATTTTTCCTTCGCCAATTCAAGATCAAAATCCATCGGACTGTTAGGATTACGCATAATATAGAAATAACGGGCAGCATCCCGGCCAATTTCCTCCACTACATCACGTAAGGTAACAAACTCCCCTGTTCTCTTGGACATAGCTACCTGCTGGCCATTGCGCAGATACGTTACCAGCTGCATAATCAGAACCTCAAGGTTTTCCGGTTCATAGCCCAGAGCAGCCACAGCGGCCTTCATCCGCTGAATATATCCATGGTGGTCAGCTCCCCAGATATTGATTACCTTTTTAAAGCCGCGTTCAAATTTATTTTTATGATAGGCTATATCGGCAGCCAGATAAGTCGGCACACCGTTGTCTCTGATAACCACCCGGTCCTTATCATCTCCATACTCAGTTGATTTTAACCAGAGAGCGCCATCCTTAGGATAAATATTCCCTTTATCCTGCAAATACTCTACCGTCTTTTTTACCTCACCCGATTTATGTAAAGTCCTTTCACTGAACCAAACATCAAAGTTTACGCCAAAGGCAGCCAAATCCTCTTTTAATTTAGCGGACAATTTAACCAGGGCAAATTCCCGGAAATCCGGCAAAGCCTCCTCAACACTCATTTCTCCGTACTTATCGCCATACTCTGCTCTAAAATCACGAGCTACATCATAAATATAATCTCCATGATACCCGTCCTCAGGGAACTCCACTTCCTTGCCCAAAAGCTCAAGATAGCGGGCAAAAACCGACTTACCGCAGTTATCCATCTGATTTCCGGCATCGTTTAAATAATGCTCCTGCGTTACCCGATAGCCTGTCTTAGTCAAAAGCTTGCTTAAAACACTGCCCACAGCAGCCCCCCGGCCATGACCAACGTGAACAGGACCGGTTGGATTAGCACTTACATATTCAATCTGCACTGCCTCGCCCTGACCTAAATCACTGGCACCGTATTCCTCTTTTTCCTTGAATACAGTGTCTAAAACATCGCCATACCATGCAGGAGATAAGAATAGATTAATAAATCCCGGCCCTGCAACCTCAACCTTTTCCAATAAACCTCCCACTGCCAGGTATTTCACTAAGCATTCCGCAATTTTTCTGGGAGCAGATTTTAAAGGTTTAGCCAAGGTTAAAGCTATATTAGTCGCATAATCGCCATGCCCCTTGTCCCGAGGAACCTCCAAAAAAATCTCTTCCTCTCCGGTAAAAGGCATTTCCTCCCGAGCCTTCAGCATAGCCTCTCTAATCAGCCCTTGTAATTTTTTCTTCACTTCGTTAATGACAATAGCCATTTAATTGAACCCCTCTTTTCACTTCAAAATTCAATTCGAACTTAACCGGCTCTTCATCTTCAGCAAATAAAGTATAATAAAGCTCTATATTCCAGCCATCAGTTGTAATATTCACCCTGATATCCTCCGTTTTTATCTCTAAAAACACTGAGCCAAACTCAAAAGAATATCTGCTGACAGCTGTTTGCCCCGGCCGAAAAATATGCAGCCAGTTAATTTTCCCTGATTTAATCAGACTCAACGTGCCGCTTTTTAATTTTATCGTCACCTTTTGTCCTTCAGCATCCTGATATAAAAAATAATGAATATCAGCTTTAGTATAATAACTTCCTATAAATTCCTGTTTTATCACTTCCTGATATTCGCCCTGTGTTTGTTTGCTCACCAGGCTTATGCTTACATTTTCTTTCATCTTTGCACCAATCCGTTTCTGCTGCAAAAATCAGCGATTAAAGCCCATCTCTAAAGATGGGCTTTATTTATTATAGCTCAATTAAAGAAATCAAGCAATACTATTTTTACATCGCCAAAAGCATATTCTTGCCTTCAATTAAACGCAGTATCTCCTCTTCCTCTCCGGTCTGAGCATTCAGATAAACTAAAAATCTCGTTTTGCCCATTTTGACCCGACATTCATAGCAAAGAATCTCCTTTTTATCCTCCTTAGGAATAAGCACCAGCTGAGTCTTTTCCCAAACCACCTCCGGATTAAGCAGATTTTCAGCCTGCCCAGCAGTCAGCACCGGCTTTACTGTTTTCCGGTCATGATGCGCCAAAAGATATTGCCGTCCTTCAAAGCCCATGACTTCACCATTGTCCAGAGCTATCTTCACCTTTACCAAATCAGGATAATAAACTACTCCCTTATCCCGATAAGCAAAGGAAAAAATCAAGGTATTTTTCTGCTCGATATAAGAAGTCAGAACCATCTGCTTATAGCCCTGCTGCTGTAAAAAGCTCTGCGCCCGCCTTAACGCCTGCTTAAAGCTCATTTGCTGGTATTTTATCTCCCGGTCAGACATCAGAGAAACAATTTCCCCGCCCTGTTGGCTCAATTCCAGATATAAAGTCTGCTTAGCCGAATTTACAGCATAAGCACTGGCGGTCGGCAATTTTATATGTTCAAAAAGATAACTGGGAATAAGTCCTTTATTTTCTCCTATCTGATTTAAGTGACGAGAACCGCTGACACCAACTGCCTTTAAAATTCCGTCAGCTTTTGCCTTAGCTTCTGCCGCACTGATTATCCTGCCCTTTAAACCCAGGACTTCCTTTTTTATATGATTAGAAAAAGGCCCGTCATAGGTGAGACCGGGATATTTCACTAAACGGTTCTGCATCTCAGCAAATCCTTGCGTAAAAGAAATTTTACTTATCTTCCGGCTCGTACCCTGCTGCAGCTCATGCCAGTCAAAATTATCTTTCTGAGCCTGCATTTCCAGCTCATGCAGATTGGCACTTAAAAATTTAGCTTCTAAATAAATCTTTTCTAAATTTAAACGCAAATCAGCAGGTATGCCATTGTCTGAGGTTTTAGCAATATGATAACTGAAATCGGCTACCTGAGTAAAAAATTTTTGGGCACCTCCCATATTTTCCACCGGCAGCCTAGCCAGATTATCCTGAGCCTCATAAGCACTGCGCCAGATATGAGATAATTCCAGGCTTATCTCCTGCGGTGAATTGCTGACCAGGCTCTTAGCCAGACTGACTTCTAAATTTTCCACATCATCGACTAATTGATAAAAGGATAAGCGGTATTGATTTTCCAGCTGGACAGCCGTTTCCATTCCGGCTCTTCTTTCCTGATAATTTAAAATAACCATAGCCACTAATAAAACAGACAAAACAAAGATTAGATAACTGCTTTTCCTGCTCACTGCGCCACCTCTTTCAGCGGGCAAAAACGTGTTTGCCTATATTGGTAATCACCGGTCTGCTTAAGATCCAGGTTGAGGTAATATCCTTCGGATTATAATAATATAAAGCCCCGCCAGAAGGGTCCCAGCCGGAAAGTGCATCCTCCGCTGCTCTATAAGCTTCATTATTAGGAGTCAGGTTAATCTGGCCATCATGAACAGCCGTAAAAGCCCAGGGCTGATAAATAACGCTGGTAATGGTTTTGGGAAATTCAGAGCTGTTTGTGCGGTTGATGACCACCGCCCCTACCGCTACCTTGCCAATATAAGGCTCACCCCTGGCCTCAGCATGAATAGTGCGAGCCAGCAGCTCCACTTCATCCCTCTGCGAAGCTCCGCCGGAAAAATCCTTTAGATTATCAGCTCTGGCCATAAAGGCTATTAATAAAAGTGCTGCTAAACAGCTTAAAATCACTTTGCGCGCCACAGCAATTCCCCTTTCAGTTTTATCTCTTGTTATTCTTCACATTTATTTACAAAAAAATTCTTCTAAGAATGTAAACAATAAACGTTGAATAATATATTTTGGCATAAAAAAAGCCGTTATTAAGATATTATCTTAATAACGGCTCCTTAAATATTCTGTTATAAATCATGTTTTTCTTTTCTTTTTGCTGCTTCCTTATAAACCTGTTCATCGGTTCTTGCAAAAACAACGATAATCTTCATAACTTCATCTACTCGCTCTACCTTATAAACAACTCGGATTCCTAAATCTCTGAATTTTATTTTCATAAGATTCGTAAGATTGGTCCCATCTTTATTACCCAAAGGTTTTCCGTACCCACCTTCTTCTTTAGGTAATGGATTTTGACTAACTTTTCGGATACCTTTTAAAACTTGTACTTGAACTGAATGATCGAGTTTTTTCATGTCTTTTTTTGCTTCTTCTAAAAACTCAATACTCCATGTCATTCGATATCTACGTCCTCCGTATCTAAAAATTCATCTTCACTGATTCCTAAATTACTCATTACAGAATCAAATGAAATCGTCTCTTTGTTTCCATTATCTTCTATACGTTTATTTGCTTCTAACAAAAGAAAATAATCTTCCTCAATTTCTATTAGTCTTGTATATTCTTCAGGTGACAAAATAATGGCAGAAGGCTGATTATTCTTTAAAACAATTAATTCTCTTTCCGAGTGAAGTCTGTCAAATATCTTTGCTGCCTGGCCTTTATTAAACTGCGAAATTGGAACTAAGCTTTGTAAAAAATCTGCTGCAATTGCCATAATAAACACCTCCGAGGCTTTTTTCTGCTTTTATTATATACAAAAATCAACCAAAAATCAACTATGAGGTTTGATAATTTATTATTAAATTTTCATTATAATTTATTGTTCTTTTTATGTCTTGTTTTAAAATTTATATAACTTACAATTAACCTTTTTCCATATACACAAAGCGCAAATCATTTGTAACTTGCTTTTCCGCAAAGCTCCTATAACCTAATCGCTCATACAGGGCTATATTTTTTTGACTTCTCGTACTTGTAAAAAGTTCGTATCTTTGTCCGGGATATTCTTTTTCTATTTCAAGTAAAAGTTTTGTTCCAATTCCTTGATGCTGCTTTTGCGGATGAACCATCAATTTTCCAATATAAGCCGTCCCATTAGCAGTATAAGCTCTCA
>JBJDXG010000060.1:0-6114 GCA_051866555.1 bacterium
CATCTGTTTTCCAGGCATAGCATCCAGGGTAAAACGGGCTCCAACTTCCGCTACCCGCTCAGCACCACGGGTAATAACAATAAACTGAATAATAACTAAAATGGCAAAAATTACGATACCAACAACAAAATTACCGCCGACAACAAAATTACCAAAGGAGGTTACTATCTCACCGGCATAAGCATTCAATAATATTGATCTGGTGGAAGAAACATTCAAAGCTAAACGAAATAAAGTTGTAATCAATAATAAAGAAGGAAATATAGAAAATTCCAAAGTCTTTTTTATTGACATAGTGATCATCAGAATAATTAAGCCCATAGTGATATTAGTAGCAAAAAGAATGTCAAGCAAAAGTGTCGGCAGCGGTATAACCATCATGATTACTACCATGATTACCCCTAAGACAACAAATAAATCCTGATAATCAGATATTTTAAAATTTTTATTGGTTTCATTAATTCTCGCCATATTAAGATCTCCTGCTTAAATTTTCTTTTTAGCTTTGAAAACAAAGGCTAAAATTTCAGCTACTGCCTGGTAAAACTCAACCGGTATTTCCTGATTTATATCTACCTGATGAAATAAAGCCTGAGCTAAAGGCTTATTTTCCACCGTCATAATTTTATTTTCCTTAGCTATCTGCTTAATCCTTAAAGCAACATGATCGGCTCCTTTAGCTATAACATAAGGAGCGCTGCTTTTATTGATATCATATTTCAAAGCAACGGCAAAATGAGTAGGGTTGGTTATAACGACATCAGCGTTAGGTACTTCCTTCATCATTCTGCTCATAGCCATTTGTCTTTGTTTTTCTTTTATCTTCCCTTTTATCTGAGGATTTCCTTCTACCATTTTATATTCATCTTTAATTTCCTGCTTGCTCATCTTCAGTCCCTGCTCATATTCCCATTTTTGATAAGCAAAGTCAGCCAAAGCTAAGATCAACAAAACAAAAGAAATTCTAAGGCCCAGATTACAGGCCAAATTGCCCAGCAAGACGACGATCTGCATCGGACTCATCTGGATTAAAAAAATCAATTCATTAATATGCAGTTTCAAGGTACTGTACACAACATAAGAAATTATCGAAACCTTGAAAAGAGCTTTGGCTAAATCGACTAAAGCCCTTTTGGAAAAAATTCGTTTAAAGCCGCTCAGCGGATTTATTTTACTAAATTTAGGCTGAATAGGCTCTAAGGTAAAAAGGAAACCAATTTGCGCAATATTAGCAGCTACACCGATAGCCATAACGACCAGCATAAAAGGTAAAACTGCTTTCATCCAAACCTGAATTAAGGCAAAGACAATCTGCCTTAAAGCAACAATATTTAAAGTGTGATTTTCTAAAGCAGAAAAGCACGTAACCATAAAAGAAGAAAGCTGATAAAAAATATATGGTCCTAAAAAACGCAAGGTAAAAAAGGCCATCAGCATAATCATCGCCGCAGGGATTTCCTGACTTTTGGCTACCTGACCTTTCTTTCTGGAATCCTGCCTTTTTTTAGGGGTTGCGGGTTCTGTTTTTTCCCCGGAAAATAATTGCAAATTAAATTGAAAATCCATTGCACTGCTCCTAACGGAGATATGATAAAGAGGTATAAACCGCTTCAAGCATTCTGGGAATAATGCCATCCAGCATATTAACATAAAAAGCTATACTTAAAATTAAAAAAATAAAACCAACCATTATTTTTATAGGAAAACCGATAACAAAAATATTTAACTGAGGTATTGTTCTCGTAATAATAGCCAACACAACATCAATGATAAATAAAGTACCTACTACCGGAGCACTGATACAGAAGGCCAGCACAAAGGTTTCCTGAATCAGATTTAATATATAGCTGATAAAATCCCCTTGTATCTGCATTTTGCCTAAGGGCACAGCATCATAGCTGCGAAAAACAGCTATTAAAAACTGATGATGTGCATTAGTAATCAAGATAACTATAATAGCTATAAAATTCTTTATCTGTCCGACTAAAGGAGTAGAAATATTTGAAGCCGGATCTAAAACAGTCATCTTTGAAAGCCCCATCTGCATATCAATCATATGACCGGCAAATTGAACAGCCGTTAAAATTATGCTGGCAATATAACCGATTATAACGCCAAACATAAATTCACTCAATAAAAGCAGACCATATTCTAAAAACTGGTCCGGAATTGCTATATTTTTTTGCAGCATAATCGGCATTAAAGTAAAAGCTAAAAAAAAGGCTAAAACAATTTTAGTTCTTGCAGGAAAATTTTTGCTGTTCCAGAAAGGAGCAAAAGCAAATATACCTGACATCCTGGCAGCTACCAGCAATAACAGATCAAAACTTTTCAGTAATTCTTCTAAACTGCTCACTTAATCATCCCTCAACTAAAAGAAATAAACTGAGGAAAATTTTCCAGATAATAAACAGTAAATTGAATCAAAATCCTAATCATCCAAGAACCAAAAAGCACTACAGATACTAATACTGCAACTATTTTCGGTACAAAAGCCAGGGTTTGCTCCTGTATGGAAGTAGTTGCCTGAAATATGCTGATAGCCAAGCCCACCAGCATACTTAAAACCAGCATCGGAGCTCCCACTAACAGAGTAGTCAACAAGGCATTTCTCGCTACATTTACCACAAAATCTACAGTCACAACCAACCTCTCCTTTTAATGAAAGCTAGTAATTAAAGATCTGACCATAATATGCCAGCCGTCAACTAAGACGAACAGCATTATTTTCATAGGCAGAGAAATCATTGCCGGAGGCAGCATCATCATTCCCATGGCCATCAAGGTGCTGGCAACCACCAGATCTATAACTAAAAAAGGAATGAAAATCAAAAAGCCAATTTCAAAAGCAGTCTTTAATTCACTGATGATAAAAGCCGGTATTAAGATATAAGTCGGTACTTCTTCCTGACTGCGCGGTCTTTCTGTTTTAGCCAGATAAACAAAAAGAGCTAAATCCTTTTCTCTGGTCTGTTTAAACATAAAAGTTCTAATCGGCTGCATGGCTGAATCAAGTGCCTGCTCCTGAGTTATTTTGCCTGCCATATAGGGCTGTAAAGCCTTACTTTGTATTTGATTCCAGGTCGGTGCCATAACAAAAAAAGTCAGAAAAAGAGCCAGTCCTATTAATACCTGGTTAGGCGGCTGCTGCTGTGTTGCCAAGGCACTTCTTAAAAAGGATAAAACAACAATAATTCTGGTAAATGAAGTCATCATCACCAGAATAGCCGGAGCTAACGACAAAATCGTCAATAAAAATAAAATTTGCAGACTGGCCGAAGTTTCAGAAGCAGGAGTAGAACCATTAATTCCTATTTGAATATTGGGTAAAATAGTTGCGGCTTCCGCTGAATTAAAAAATAAAGAGAGCGCTCCAAAAAATAAAAAAAATTCTAATCCCCATTGGCAGATTCTTTTTTTCATCATTTCTGTTCCTCTCTTGATTCTTTCTTATCTCCTACTTTTATTTTTTTCAGTTGTTCTTGAAAATAGCTTTGTAAATTGCTGTATTCATCTGTTATATCATGGCTTTTGATATTTTTGGTCTTCTTTTCATCCTGCTGCGGACTTACTTTAATTTTTTCAATAACTTCATTTAATTGCTCAGCAAATATTGGTGCTGCTTTTAAATCCTTTTGAGCTTGTAAAGTTTCTTTAATTCCCAAATCATTAATTTCGGTCAAAAATGAAATATTGTTTTCAGTCACCCCTAAAACTAAGATTTTATCTCCCACTTTTAATAAACAAACCATTCTGTTAGGAGCAATATAAATGCTCTCAAGCACATCTAATATTTCATTTTTTGATTGGATAAAATTTTTCTTGTTCAAAAACTGCAAGAGAAAATAAGCTACCCCAATGACAAAAGCCAGAGCTAAAATAACTTTAGTCAACTCCCAGAACAAATTCGGAGAGTTGACTTCATTCGGCTGATTATATTCCAGATATTTATTTTGCCCTAAAGCACAATTTGGAAAAAAGAAAATAAATGACGTTAACACCAATATATAATATCCTATCTTTTCCCTCATAAGTATCTTCCTTCCCAAAACAAGCAGATTATCCAGCTACTTTTTTCAAGGCTTCTACAACTCTTTCAGGTTGGAAAGGCTTAACGATAAAATCCTTTGCTCCGGCCTGAATCGCTTCAATTACCATAGACTGCTGTCCCATAGCGCTGCACATTACTACCTTAGCATTAGCATCAATGCCCTTAATGGCCTTGACAGCATTAATTCCATCCATTTCCGGCATAGTAATATCCATAGTAACGATATCAGGATTCAATTCTTTATATTTTTCTACCCCTACTGCACCATTTTCTGCTTCACCGACTACCTCAAAACCATTTTTTAATAAAATATCCTTTAACATCATTCTCATAAAAGCTGCATCATCTACTAATAAAACTCTAATTGCCATTCTTAAACACTCCCTTTCTAATAATTAAAATGTGCTTACTCTTTCACTGGTACTCAGAATATCCGTAATTCTCAAGCCAAAGTTTTCATCAATAACTACCACCTCACCCTTAGCAATCAATTTACCATTAACAACTAAATCAACAGGCTCACCAGCTAATTTATCTAATTCTATAATTGAACCCACTCCCAAGTCAAGTATTTCTTTTATCGGCATCTTAGTTCTTCCCAGTTCAACAGTAGCCTGTAAAGGCACATCCATTAACAAGCCCATATTGACCGGTATTTCCTGCGGCTGAACAGCAGTCAATGGGGCAAATTGTGCTGGCTGAACATTGACCGGCTGCTGCGGCTGTACCGGAGGCGGCATCATCACCGGCTGCTGCATTACTGGCTGCTGAACCGGCTGAACTGGTGTTGGATTTGGCTGAACCGGCTGTGGCTCAGGAGCTGGCGGAGCTGAAGAAACTGCCGGAGCTGGTTCATTAATTATCTCATCTTCTATCTCCGGTATTGCTTCATTACTATTCATACCATTTAGTAAATTATTCACCATTTCCTTAGCGAACTCAATTGGAATCAACTGCATAATATTGCTGTTGATCAAAGTACCTATTTCCATTTTAAAGGAAACCTTAGCTAATGGTGCATTTTCATCCAGGTCAGAAACAAAATCAAATTTTTCATCAGATAAGTCTATGCTTTTAACATATGGCGGGGAAATATCAATTTTTTTCCCAAACATTCCTGAAATTGAAGTAGCCGTAGAACCCATCATTTGATTCATCGCTTCTGAAACTGCACTTAAATGAATTTCACTTAATTCTTCAGAATAATTTGAGCCATCTCCTCCCATCATCAAATCAGCAATTATGGCTGCATCCTTCATGTCTATCATCAATATATTAGAACCGGTAAGTCCCTGTGTATATTTGACATCTACTAATAAACAAGGAATAGGATATTCATTTTTTACTTCATGTAGATTAGTAATTGATACAGTAGGAGTCGTAATCTGCACCTTTTGATTCAGCAGCATTGATAAAGTAGTAGCTGCCGAGCCCATGGAGATATTACCGATTTCGCCCAAAGTATCCTTATGCATACCGTCCAGGATATTTTGATCTATTCCGCTGCCGGAAGCAGACTCAACAGATTCATTTGATTCTGCCGCATCTGCTGTTACATCAACACTTTCCTCAGGTTTTGCCTCACTTTCTGTTTCATCACTTCCCAGACCATTCAATAAAGCATTTATCTCATCTTGGGAAAGCATATCATTTTCACCCATTTTCGTCCTCCCCTTCTTCCACTATCGAAGTAACCTGTACCGCCATTCTTTTTCCCATTACTCCTGGTCTGGATTTAAATTTCACTTTAGAACCAACGCGAATGTTCATCTCCTGATTTAAATCAACATGTAAAGGAATAACGTCACCACGCTGCAAACGAAGTACTTCCTCTACGGCTAAAGATGTATTAGCTAATTCTACCACTAAAGGCACCCTAGTTTTCTCCAGCTTATACTTTAAAGCAAGCATATTATCACCGGTCTGCTCTTTTCTGGAACTGGAAAACCAATAATGTGCACTTAGCTTTGGCACTATTGGCTCCAAAACTATATATGGCAGACAAACACTCATTATTCCTTCAAGATTGCCTATAACCATATTAAAAGTAATCAAAGCAACCA
>JBJDXG010000061.1:0-6065 GCA_051866555.1 bacterium
GAAGCAGCCTTTTCTGAATCAGCTCAAAAATCGCCATCACCGCAGTGACTACAATACCAATAAAGATGATTCCTACAATAACCTTGCCATAGTCACCAAAATCAGAATAATACTTAACATACCAGCCAATTCCGGAGGTCGCTCCAATCATCTCGGCTGAAGTCAAAAGAATAAAAGAGAAGATCAAGCCTACACTGCAGCCGGTCAGTACCTGCGGCATTATCGCCGGCAGAATAATAGAAGATAAGAGCTGTTTTTCCCTGATATGCAGCATTCTGGCTGAATCAATCAAATGCTTGTCTATCTGCACCGTCGCATTAAGCGTACTGACAAAAATCGGCCAAAAGGCACCGATAAAAATAACCAGAATTGAAGACAGCTTAAAGGTCGGCAGCATAGCAATGGCATAAGGAATATAAACTATAGGAGGAATAGCACTGAGAACCTTAGATATGGGATGAACGGCATGAAACAGTCGGCGCCTCCAGCCTACGATCAGACCGAGCGGAATAGAGGTAATCAGAGCCAGCGCAAAAGCACTGCTCAAGAGAAAAAGTGAGCTTAACAGTCCCTTTAACAATTCCGGGAGATTACTGATAAACAGCTGCAAAACTGCCTCCGGATAAGGAAATAAAAACGGATCGATCAATCCCAATTTAGTAGTCAGCAGCTCCCAAATCAGCAGCAGACCATACATTATGCTGGTTACATCCTGTATTTGAACCAGATTTTTAACACCTTTCAGCTTAGCCCAAATATTGTACAGCTTTATAAAAATAATCAGTATACATAAATACAGATCCTCTATCCCGCCTTCCCCTGCTATTGCTGATGACAGCACCAGCAACAGCAGAAGCAGGAACAAGGCATTGGACAGATTAATCTTTTCCTTAATTGTTTTTAGCATAATCTTCTTTCAGCTTGTTAAATACTGAATCATTCGGTTCTTTTTTAAGCAAGCTGTCCAGGGCATTCTTATACAAATCAGTATTGATATGTTCCTTAACATCAAAATCCTTTTCAATATATCCTACATCCTTCATGAATTTATAAAAATCAGCCACCGCTTTGCTGGTCGGATCAGGATTTGATTCCACATATTTTCCATATGTTTCATCATGTAAAATCTGTTTATCTATATTAACATATTTAGACAGAATATCTATTGACTCATCAGGATTAGTTTTATAGAAACGATAAGCTTTGATCAAGGCTCTTAAAAAGGCTTCATATTTATCCGGATTCTTTTGCAGCAATTTGCTGTTGGCAATTTGACGGCAGCATGGGTGATTGGCAAAGCCCTCCACCTCAGAGGAGTATTTAACCACATTTAGACCTTGCTGTTCCGCCATCTTACGGAATGGAGTCCAGACAACAGCTGCATCAGCTGAGCCATTTTTAACCGCTTCCATAGCCGCTGAAGCTGATTCCATTTCCTTAAAATCAACATCCTGGCCAATCTTCAGCCCCTGCTGAAGCGCCGCTGTACGGAAAACTATATCGCCGCTGGAAAGACGAATAGTAGCAATAGTTTTGCCTTTTAAGTAATCAGTCTTAGCAAAGTCAGCCTTTTGTTCCGGTTTAGCCACTAAAGCATGTCCCTGGGACATTTGACCGCCGAAAATAGTAATTTGACTGCCCTTAGAGATAAATACCAATGGAGCAGAGCTGCCAAAGGCACCGGCATCAAGCTTGCCTGTAGCAACCGCGGTAATTCCTTCCCCTGAATTATTGAATAAGACCATATTAGGCTTTAAGCCCTCTTCCTCAAAATATCCTTTATCATTAGCAATAAAATAGAGAATATGACCAGTTGAAGCCAGATAGCCTATATTGAAGTCAACCTTTTCCTGAGGCTTATCTTTAGGCGCACCGCAGGCAGCAGACAAAAGACCTGTGAGCAAAGCCAAAATAATCAACAACATTTTTTTCATAATCAAGCACGACCTTTCTAACCAATTATTTCATCCGGTGATTTTATAGCAAATGGATTGCCGATTCGGCGAACTGTATTCAGCATTTCATGAATGTTGGCAAACGGAGTTTCCGTCGGCAGACTGCAGCCGGAAGCCACAATAAAGCCTTTCGGTGAATCATAGACCTTTTTCACTACCTCAACAGTAGCCTCCCTTACTTCCTCCAGAGTACCCTCCAGCATAGTCTCAGACGGCCGAACATTGCCCATCAGCATTACTCTGTCCCCAACCAAGGTCTTGGCTTTAGCAATATCGGCATCATTGTCAATGCTTAAGCAGTCAGCTCCGGCCTCGACCATATCCTGCCAAATACCGTCAGTTTTACCGCAGATATGTAAGGTAACCTTTTTCCCTTTAGCATGGATGTGATCTATCAGTATCTTTAAATAAGGCAGGGAAAATTTGCGAAAAGCCTTGGGACTGATAACTGTACTGGAGGACATCGCATCGGTAAGACTTGGAGTTACTCCGGCAGCGATAACGGCATCCACATAGCGCAGATTACTTTCCAAAGAAACCTTACAGAGCTTATGCACTGCTTCCGGATGCTTCAAGGTCAAACGAACCAGGTTTTCAGCTCCAACTAAAAATGATGAATTAGTAAACGGACAAGTTACTGCACCGCCTACCGGAACCTCCTTGCCTACTGCATTGACCACTATCTCCATCGCTTTCAGATGCTCCGGCAGATTGCCGTCTTTATAAGGGTCAGCCGGTTCCAATTTATCTATTTCGGACAGATTGGAAAATTTGCTGTCCAGCTTGATTACCGGTTCACCCAGATAAGCTGTTTCGTCCTCCGGATAGATTACTTCTGACCCCATTGCTTCGGCCTGAGTATATAGATCGGTAAAAACTCGAATATTATCATAATGAAATAATTTATATGCTTCAATATGGGCTTTGGCTATCAATTCACCATTGCCGCGAAAATCAGAAACCTTTACTCCAATAACCCGGGCTGCCGTATTGCCGACAATCGGCACACACGGCAAACGATCTATATCACGGCCTGCAGCATAGGCTGCCATCCGCTCTATCGCAGTCATTTGATCCTTTAATACTGTCATAATAATCTCATCCCCTCTAAATTCTCACTAACACAGTCTTTTGTCAGCCTTTATAATTCAGTCGTTTTTTATATGCGGAAATTTATGCTTAGCATGCGGAATAGCTATTGCCTCCATAAACCTTTGCTGAAAATCCTTTTCGACTGCTGTTTCCACAAATTCTACCTGACGGGCCACCCTGGCTGCTTCCAGTCTTTTATCCAGATTGAGCAGGGCTATTCTGGCCCCATCCCCGGCTGCATTGCCCACAGCGTGAACATTGTTTAAATCACAGTCGGGAAACATTCCCATAGCCATCGCACTTTCTTTATTGATATAGCTGCCGAACGCTCCAGCCAGAATAACCTCGTCTATATGGTCAATGCCATATTTATTCATCAGATACTCTGCCCCAACATAAATAGCTGCTTTGGCTAACTGAATCGCCCTGATATCAGCCTGGTTGACTACGATATCACGATTGATGCCGGTCTCGGCAGCAAAAGCCAGCACATATTCCAGCTTGCCATTCTCATCCTTCCTTATTCTAGGAGAATCAAGCTTGCCGTTAATCCTGCCGGATTTGCCTATGATTCCGGCTGTGAACATCGCGGCAAAAACATCTATTATACCGGAGCCGCAAATGCCCATAGCTCCAGTTTTCTTCTCCTCCGGATACCATTTGTCACTGCCGATAACCTTATATCTCGGCTCCAGAGTTGCTTTATCAATAGACACTTTTTCAATCGCACCGGGAGCTGCCCGCATGCCAAACTTAATCTGCGCCCCCTCCAGGGCCGGACCGGTAGCACAGGAGGTACAGAGCAGCCTGTCCTTATTGCCCAAATCTATTTCTCCATTAGTTCCGATATCAATAATCAGCTTAATTTTCTCACTCTTATACGGTTCCTCCGCCAAAAGCACTGCCACATTATCAGCTCCGACAAAGCCCGCCTCTATGGGAAGCGAATGCAGCCAGCCGGCCGGATTGATTTTTATGCCCAGGTCCCTGGCTTTAATATCCAATGAGTCAGATACGACCGGAGCAAACGGCAGCTTTCCGACATAGCCCGGAAAAAGATTCAGCGCCAGATGATGCATGGCTGTATTATAAACCAGCACCAATTCATCAACCTGCTCTGAAGCAAAGCCCGCTTTTTCAGTCAGCTCACTGATCAGCTCATTGATATCGCTGATAATGATTTCATGCAGCTTCTGCTGTCCCTGCGGGTCGCTTACGGCATAGGATATTCTGGAAAGAATGTCTTCACCATAGCCAATTTGCGAATTCATCCTTGATGCCTTCTGTAAAACCTCTCCGGTATTCAAATCACAGAGATAGGCTGCCAGTGTAGTAGTGCCGATATCTATGGCTACACCTAAAGTTTCCTTGACCTCTCCTCCCTGAATCCGCACTATTTCCTTCTTATCTTCTCTGACCGTCACCGTCACCTGCCAGTTATTGCTCCTGATTGTCCTCGGCACAGCACTCAGCACTATATGGTCAAAATCAATATCCTTTAAGCCATATTGCTCCTCAAGGCAAGCGAGCACTCTTCTCCGGTCATCCCTTGGATCATCCAAGGTCGCCGGCGGCAGGTTAAGAAAGTAATTCTTGACTGCCGGTTTAAGCTGGATATGGCGTTTAGCTCCATCCTCCAGAACTATCTGTTTGGCACTCTGACTGCTTTTCGGCACTGATACTACGATATCGCCTTTGATCTGAGTGCAGCACGCCAGCCGATAGCCTTTCTTTATTTCATCTGCTTTAAGAATTTTCTTTTCTACCTCGCTTAAAGCAGAAACATTAGCCTCCTCTGATTTTAAATTCAGCTTTTCAAAAACCCCGAATTCAGGAATGACCTTGCATTTGCCGCAGACCATCGTTCCGCCGCAGGCTGCCTCAATGCCAACTCCCAGCTCCTGAGCCGCCTGCAGCAGATTCTTGCCTTCCTCTACAGCTCCCCGCCTGCCTGAAGGCTGAAAAACTACTTGAAATTTTCTCATTTCATTTCCTCCATTTTTTTCAATTCAGCCGTTCTTCACTGTTCCAGTAAAGGCCTGAATATTTTTCAACGGCGTTGAGGTACTCAGACCACAGGCCGGAGCCAGAATATTTATCTTATCACTGAGTAAATTTTCAGTTCTTCTCTGGATTTTCTCTGTTTCACCAAATTCCAGCATATAGGTGCTGATATTGCCCATAGTCGTTATATGCGGATATTCGGTTTTCAATTTCTTCAGGCTGACCATAGCATCAACGCTGATAGCATTGGCATTAAGGCGTGCAATATGCTGGGTTACGGAATTCAAATGACCGCAGATATGAACTATGACCGGAACGCCCATATCCTGCACCGCTTCTGCCAGCTTATTGATATAGGTCACCGCATAGTCGCCGAACATCTTCGGCCCTAATATTTCCCCGGTAGCAGTAGGGTCAGCAATGGAGATTACATTAGCTCCGTTATCTATCATATATTTCGCATAATCAATCAGCTGATTCGTGACATAATCGACAAATCTATGGGCATTATCCTTGGCTTTGCGCAGCTCCTTCAAAAACTGCATCGGGTCAACCACGGAAGCTGCTGTACTCAAAGGCCCGGTAATACTGCCGATAATCGGGATATCCGGCTCAGTTTTGGCAATGCTGCTGATGGTTTCAAATACTGTTCCGGCCCGCTTGCTTTTTACTATCGCCCCGTCCTCTTTATAGACCACATCATTGACTGAAGCAAAAACCTCCTTGGCTATCTTGGGCTCGCATTTTAATGAACCAAAATCTATCGCACTGCCCAAAGCCTCGGCTTCAACGGTCATACAAAATGGTATGCCGAAATTTTCAAAGCCGGTATCCTGCTGCACGTCCTGAGCCAAGGCAGTCATAATTTTAGGATCAGAATGACCTTCCGGCAAAACATGACCATGCTTATCCATAACATCAACGATAGCTGAATTCATCATTCCGCCCGGACAGATGACCGGAGGACGCTCGGTTTCTTTACCCTCTAAGACCCGCTTCAGTCTTTCCAATGGT
>JBJDXG010000062.1:0-6008 GCA_051866555.1 bacterium
GATGATGCTTCTGTCGGCAATTTTTCACCTAAAATAGCTTTGGTCTATCGGGCTAATGATAAGCTGACACTGCGGACCTCTGTCAGTAAAGGCTTTAATACTCCAAGTCTTGCTCAACTTTTTGGGGTAAAAAATTCTGGGGGAAAGATCTATTTGCCTAATACAGAACTGAAACCGGAAGAAAGTGTTAATTATGAAGTTGGCTTAGATTATCAGTTTGATGAAACTTTGCTTGGAAAAATGACTTTCTTTTACAATGATTTTGATAATGAAATTGTTACGATTCCAATAGGAAATGATAATTTTGGGAAAATTAACGGCGGAGCTAATAAAATAAAAGGGGTTGAACTGGGACTGCAAAAACAATGGAATGAAAACTGGTCCAACTTTATCAATTACAGTTATGTTGATAATAAAGCAGTTAATTTCGGAGCAATGAAGACGATAAAATCAATACCATATAATACTTTTGATTTGGGCATTAATTATCAGCAGGATAAGTGGCTGGGCAGTTTGGTCGGAAGTTATGCCAGTGACCCTGATCATGAAGATAATAATGGATATTTATCTTGTCAAGCTTATTTTGTACTTGATTTTAAGCTTGCTTATAAATTTGATGCTG
Source organism: bacterium (assembly GCA_051866555.1). Classification (GTDB taxonomy): domain Bacteria; phylum Bacillota; class JBJDXG01; order JBJDXG01; family JBJDXG01; genus JBJDXG01. The sequence goes on from JBJDXG010000062.1 coordinate 623, forward strand.
ATACTTCTGTTGCCTTAAGTGTTGATAATCTTTTGGACAGAGATTATTATTCTATTTATAAAGCACCGGGCAGGGCTGCTTATTTAGAGTTTACAAAAAAATTTTAAATCTGTTAGTTGTTATCTAATATAAGAAAAAGAAGGAATGAAAAGTTTTGAATAATCATTTCTTCTTTTTAGTTTTATATAATTAAAAAATTAAGGATTTAAAGGCTATGAAGAAAGAAAAAAAAATCTTACAAGGGAAAAAAATGATTGTATTTTTAAATAAGCCTAAAGACAAAAAATTGAATAGGCTGCTAAATTATTGGGGAGCAGAGGCAGAATGTTTTTCTATAATTCATACAGATGCTTTAAATGATTATTCCAAGCTTAAATCTAAGCTCAATAATTTAGCCAAGTACAAGTATCTGATTTTTACAAGTGCGATAGCAATAGACTATTTTTTAGCTCGTGTTTTGGGTGAATTTGAAAATTTGGATTGTTTAAAAGGAAAACAGATAATTACTTTGGGAGCCAATATTGCTAAAAGGCTGCTTGATTATGGGGTTAATATCGATTTTATAGCTCATGATTATAAAATGGAAACAGTATTGAAAAAACTTACTCAGATAAGTCAGCCTGCTGATAGGGCTCTGTGGATATCTGGGCGGATGACCGGCAATTTTTTATTAGGCTCTTCTATTGAGAAAAGAATTAGAAACAAGTTAGCCAATTCTGCTTTGCATATTGATACGGTTGAAGTTTTTAAAATCAGTTTTTCCGATGTCCGTGAGGATTATTTTAAAAGATTACCGGAAAAAATTGATTTAATAATACTTACTGATTTTTTTGCACTTAGTTTTTTAGATTATTTAAAATTAAAAGGTTATCGAGGGTATGAGCATGCTAAAATAGCGGTCATTGGTCCTGTAATGCAAAAATTAGTTGAGCAGGCTGGCTTTGAAGCGACAATTATACCCAGTAAAGCAGGTATAGAAGAATTGGTGGAAGCTATAATTGATTATTATCTTACGGCTGACAGAGGGAAAATGAGTTAGAGCTAAGAAGGTGATAGACATGATAAGAAAAATATGTATATAATATAATTAATGGATAAGGGATTTAAAATATTTTTTGAGGACTTGAGCAGAAATGAATACAGAACAAAATATTTTATTAGGAAAGAGGATTTTTATTTTTTTAAATAAAGATAAGGACCAAAATTTAGCCAGAATGTTAAATTATTGGGGAGCAGAGGTGGAAGAGTTTACTGTAATTCATACGGCTACTTTGGGGGATTATTCTGACCTCAATTTAAAGCTTGATAACTTGGAACAATATAAAATTTTAATATTTGCGAGTGTAGTATCAGTAGATTACTTTATAGCTCGTGTTTTGGGCCGGTTTGCTAGTTTGGATTGTCTGAAGGATAAACAGATAATCACCTCCGGCTGGACCATTGCTAAAAAATTGCTTGATAACGGAATTGATATTGATTTTGTAGCTAATGATTATAATATTAAAACAGTAATAGGTAAGCTTGAACAAATAATGAGCTCTCAGGATAAGGCTTTATTCATAACCGGACGTATGACAGGCGGGATATTGTCAGGCAGTTTCCTTGAGAATTATGTTGAAAAGGAATTAAAGACTGTTAATCTACAGATTGATAAGGTTGAAGTATTCAGTACAAATTATTCTGACATTGATTATAAGGTTATTGACAGGCTGCGGGGAAAAGCGGATATAATTATTATTACTAATTTTTTTGCTTTAAAGTTTTTTTGTTATTTAAAAGAAAAGGGATATCTTCCGGATGATTATGGCAATATTGCCGTAGTTGGTCCTATAATGGGCAAATTAGTAGAAAAAGCAGGATTAAAGGCAAAGATCGTTCCCCAGAGAGCCGGAGTGGATGAACTGATTTCTGCTATATTGGATTACTATATTGCACAATAATACCTACGAAAATGTACGAGATTGCTTGACAATCATTGGTTATTATATTACAATAATTACATAGTCATGAAGGCTATTCATTTTTGCATGAAGCAAAAGATGGATTCTTCATGGCTTTTTTTATTGTTTAAAAGGAGTTTTGCTGATGAAATTAAGAGATTTTTGTCAAATAAAACCAGATGATTTGCAGCATTTAAAAGAGAGCCAGGCTTTATTGCAGGTTTTAAATGTTGGATTGCAGCTAAATATTTTTTCTTTGTTAAAAAATAAAATGACAGATGAAAAGCTGGCGCTGGAAAACAAGTGGGATTTGACTACTTTGAAATTACTTCTCCGGGTATTAAAGCATACCGGTTATGTGGAGGAAGAAGCAGGGGAGTATCAGGCCACAGCCAAAGCCCAGTATTATTTGACTAAGGAAAGCTTTTGGCGGTTAGATTATCTGCTGCTTGATGATTTTAAAGAGGGAGATTTGGATTTTCAATTATATCATACTTTAAAGCAGGAAGATATTTTTGATTCCTCCGAGCCTAATTGGAATCCGGAAAGGCTGCGGCAGATAGGGATGCACTCTTTAACCACTTCCTTTTGGGAGGTTATTGATGCCTGTGATTTGCGGGAGGCAAATAAACTGCTTGATTTGGGCGGCGGGCATGGCTTTTACAGCATAGCCTTTGCTGAAAAATATCCTGAGCTGGAGGCGGTCATTTTTGATTTAGCTGCGGTTATACCGATAGCCGAAAAAACGATTTCCTATTTTGGATTGGGGGAAAGAGTAACGGTTAAGGCAGGCAGCTTTTTGACCGATGATTTGGGTACCGGCTTTGATGTGGTACTTTGCTCTAATGTTCTGCACAGCGATAAACGGCAGATCGTTTTGTCTAAGGTTTATCAGGCTTTAGAGGCCGGAGGAAAAATTATTGTTAAGAACCGGGTAAGTGACTGTGATGATAATTTAGCGAATGCTTTAAGCAAGCTCCAGTGGCACTTAAGGGGCGGCAGAGAGCTGTATACTCAAAGTTATTGGCATGATCTTATAGCTGAACATGGGTTTAGAAATATTAAAACGGTAGATGTAAGCGGGCTTTTTGCTACTATGGTAGCTGAAAAATAAAAGGGAGTGATGGATATGGAAAAGGATTTAGTGAGATGCATTGATTTTCATGGGCATTTTTGTCCTGGGCTGGCTATTGGTTACAGAGCGGCTAAAATAGCTTTGGCAAGATTGAATGAAGTACGTGCAGAGGATGAGGAGTTAGTGGCGATTGTGGAATCTGACGGCTGCGGCATTGATGCGGTTCAGGTCTTGCTTAGCTGTACAATTGGCAAAGGTAATTTGCTTTATCGTGATTACGGAAAACAGGCTTATACTATTGCCTCCAGAAAAACAGGCCAGGGGATCAGGCTGGCGATGAAAGGGCAGTGCATGCCGGAGGGATTGGATAAGGAAGAAGCTGCCGCTTATATCTTAAATACGGCTCCGGAAAATATATTCAAAATTGAAACAGTAAAAATAGATTTGCCGGAAGAAGCTAAGATATTTCAGTCAGTAACCTGTGAATTTTGCGGGGAAAAGGTAATGGAAGCAAGGGCAAGAATTAGAGACGGAAAAATCGCCTGCCTTGGCTGTGTTGAGGAGTATAGCCGTGGCTGGTAGGAGCTTAAAAATCATTGCGCTTTGTTTTTTAATCTGCTGTACGCTTATTTTAGGGGGCTGCGGAGAGAAAAGTCAGAAAACAGAAAATATTTATAGAATTGCCGGAGATGACTATGGTTATCCTTCGCCTTATGCTTATTATCCCCGTGGCCCTGGATACTGCCGGATGAGTCTCATTTTTGATACTTTGTTATGGAAGGATGAAAACGGCAGCTTGATTCCAGCTTTAGCTAAGGAATATATGGCATCTCCGGATGGCAAGGTTTGGACCTTTAAGCTTGATACAACTGCTAAATGGCATGACGGACAGCCGGTAACCGGAGAGGATATTAAATTTACGGTGGACTATATGCAGAAGAATCCTCATCCGAGCTTTACCTCAGAGGTGCGGAGGATAGATAAGGTAACGGTCAATGGTTCAGAGGTTAAATTTTATCTTAAAAAGCCGTATGCGCCTTTCTTATCTAATATTGCGGCAAATGTGCCGATACTGCCGCAGCACATTTGGTCTGGGGTTAGTGACCCGTTAAAATTTACTGATGCTAAGAGTGTGATTGGAAGCGGCCCATTTAAATTAAAGCAATATGATAAAGCCAGTGCTGTTTATATTTACGAGGCGAATAAGGACTATTATCAGGGCCAGGTCTTAGTAGATCAACTAATCTTTACCAAACCGGGGCAGCCTCTTCTGGCCTTGACTAAGGGGGATATAGATGCTTTTGAGCCGTCAGTTGATCAGATCAAGGTGTTAGAAAAAGATTCAGAGATAAAAATTGCTGAAGGCTCAGGCTTTTGGGTTTATCGCTTGATGTTTAATTTAAAGCAAGAACCTTTCAGTAAGATTAAGTTCAGGCAGGCAGTAGCTCATGCTCTGAATTTGCCGGATCTGGTCGAGCGAGCTGTTCATGGCGGAGCAGTGCCCGGCAGTGCCGGTTATGTTTCTCCGGAGCTGGAGGAATGGTATAATCCTCAGATTGTGCATTACGCTTATAATTTAACTGAGGCTGATAAAATTTTAAATGAACTGGGCTATATTGATCGTGATAGAGATGGCATCAGGGAAATGCCTGATGGGTCAAAGCTGTCTTTTGAATTAGTTTGTTTTAGTGAAGGCAAGGAAGCAGAGGTAGTTAAGGAAATGCTGAAGCATGCAGGCATAGAACTGCGCTTAAAAGCCTGTGACAAAGGAACGCATGATACTCTGGTTGCTGAGGGGCAATACCAGCTGGCCTTGGAAGGGCATGGCGGAATAGGAGGGGATCCGGCTTTTCTGAATTCCCTGATTTTCAGCCAAAATGAGAAAAAGCATTCTCGGGATATGTATGAGAATAAAGAATATATTGCTTTGGCAGAAAAGCAATTGGAGACAATCGATTGTGAGAGCAGAAAAAAATTAGTGGCTCAGATGCAGGTTATTTTAGCAGAAGAACTGCCAACTATTCCTTTGTATTACCGAAAATCATTTTTAGCTTATCATCCGGGAAAGATTAATCCTTGGTTTTTTACTAAAGGAGGAATTGCTAGTGGGATACCTACTAGCTTAAATAAGCTAGTATTTATTGAGAAAGGCTGAATAAATTAATGAAAGCGAGAAACTGGGATTACTGGCGCGGGCGAATGTGGGAATATCTCTTGACCATGCTGATTATTTTGTGCTTAAATTTCTTTTTGCCGCGCTTGATGCCGGGTGACCCTTTTACTTATTTAAGCGGTACGGGCAGCGGTTCTGACCTTGGTGTTCTCTTAGACAGTGAAACAGAAGCTAAGCTTAGGGCTTACTATGGCTTGG
>JBJDXG010000063.1:0-5923 GCA_051866555.1 bacterium
TTGATGTGATTACCGGAGAGAGAGAAGCTTATTTAACTTATTTGGGAGTTACGGCCGATTTTACCTCAGAAGCTGAAAAAATTTTAGTATTTGATTTAGGCGGAGGAAGTACGGAAATTATTTTAGGTCAGGATAAAAAAATTATTGAGCTGCATAGCTTAGATGTAGGTGCGGTGAGAATGACTGAAAGATTTCTTGCTGCTTCAAGTACAGAATATAATTGTTCCCTGGTGAAGAAGTTTACTCGTGACTTGCTGCAGCCTTATTTGGAAAGCTACTCCAAAGCGGACAAGATTATCGGGGTAGGCGGTACGGCAACCAGCCTTGCTGCTATGCAGCAGAATTTAGTACCTTATGATCCTAAGAAAGTACATGGCTTTAGACTGGATTTAGCAGAGGTTAAAAATATCGGTCAAAAATTAGCGCTGATGAGTGTTGAAGAACGTGGCAAATGGCCGGGGCTGCAGCCTAAGCGGGCTGATATTATTTTGGGAGGTGTACTGATAGCGGAAACTTTATTGGAGGAATTGCAGATGACGGAATTTACGGTTAGTGAAAATGACCTTTTGCTGGGTTTGATTATAGAACAATCTTAGAGGACAAAAAAGGAATATTTTTTTCTTAAGCGAATTTATTTATATTGATTTAATAATTAATGGGAAAGGGGAATCTGTAATGGAAGATAAAGTGCAGGAGCAAGATAATAGCTTGGCAGGTGAAGTGCCGAAACAAGAGAAGAGCTTGGCGGATGAAGCAGTTGATGAATTGAATACGCTGAAAAGCGACAAGCCAAAAACAAAATTTAATTATTGGCCTGAAGTGTTATTTGTTGCTTTTGTGTTGCTTTTTTTAATAGCCTTGCCTACTTTCTTTTTGCTGAAAATTATATTGATTAATATTTGTATGGTTTTACTCTGCTTGAGTATTTATGAATATTGGAACAGAAGAGAAACTGTAGAAAAGGTAAAGGTAGATAAAATTAAATTTTTAGAAGACGAAATAGAAAAAGTCAAACAAAGAGCTGATTTCCTGGAAGAAGAAATTAAGCAAAAGGTTATACAAAGAATCAAGGAACAGGAAGAATACGAAAAAAAGATTCAGGAAATACAAAAACGTGAGGCTGAGGAGGCTGAACAGAAACATGTTATCCAGAAGAAAAGGCAGCTTTGGAATAAATTAGCGCCGATGATTACAGAATTTACGGAAAAGAATTTTGACCTTTTAGAGGATCGTGATTGTCGCTCTATGTTGGATTTTATAGAAGAAAATAATTTGGATAGAAGGCTGGTTTTTGGAGATAATCCTAATATAGAAAATTTACAGGCTGTTTTTTCACCTTTGCTGCTAAGCAGACCGGTTGAAGAGGTTATTAAGAATGCTAAGGAGTGCAGTCAGAAAATTAATGACTTATATAAGATTATATCTAAGGATAATGCCGGAGTTGATTACAGAATAATTATGGCCTTGCTGGAAGAGGGATTGAAAGGCAAGAGATATGAGCATTTTAAAAAGAAGATTTATGCGGAAAAGCCGGAGCTGCAGTTCACTACAGAGGTTCATGATTATCTGATGGCTTTTATGCAGGTATTTATAGGTGAGGAAAGAGAGAATATTGATAATCTTGTTCATCTGCTGCAGGAGGATGTCAATAAAAACATTAATAAAGATTTGATTGTTCCTTTAGTTGAGCAAGAATTAAATCGTATTGTTTGATAAAAAAATCCTTGACATAAATGATAAATATGATATAATAATAAATGTGGCTGACGCAAAAGAGAATATCGCGGGGTGGAGCAGTTGGTAGCTCGTCGGGCTCATAACCCGAAGGCCGGAGGTTCAAGTCCTTCCCCCGCAACCAAAAAAAGGCGGCATAGCTCAGTTGGCTAGAGCATACGGTTCATACCCGTAGTGTCCGGGGTTCAAATCCCTGTGCCGCCACCAAAATAGAGTTTAACCAGATAAGAAATGCTTATCTGGTTTTTTATTTTGTCTGAGACACATTGTTTTTACATATTTTTCCTTGAAAATTTTATATAATAAGAGAGTAACTTATTAACAAGGCGGTGACTGGCTTTTATGAACAGACTTGACATTCCTGCTTATCAGAGAAAAAGAATTGAACCATTTATCTTGGATAATTCTTTAAGCATAACGCCTCTCTCTTGGAAAAAAACCTGGCTTTTGTATTTATTTGCTTTTTTATTGAGCCGGGCTTGCTTTTGGGATAATGTGTTTCCGTTTGGTTTAGCTTATTTTGCAGCTCTTTTAGTGAATTATCCGAGGCTTTGTTTAGGTACGGGAATATTTATCGCTCTTGGGCTCCTGACTGTTTTGCCGGTATGGAGTGTTTTGAGTTATATAGCCTGTATGCTGGCTTTTTTCTTTATGGTTACTTTTCTAAGTCTGCGGGATAGGATACTTGAACGAACTTATAATATTCTTCTGCCTGTTTTATCAGCTATTTTTCTGACTAAGAATTTATTTTTGCTGTTGTGTTTGCAGTGGACTGTTTATACTCTGGCGGTAAGCTTTTTTGAATCACTTTTTGTGGCGGTGCTGTCGGTTATCTTTTCTTATGGCATCAGAGTTTTGACTGGACGTTATTGTTTAAAAATGCTTGGAGTAGAAGAGATGATCAGTCTTGTTATTCTGTTTTCTGTTTTTATTATCGGGATACCATCCTGGCAGTTTGGTTTTTTATCTTTAGGCGGCATTTTAGGCAAAGCGCTGGTCTTGATTGCAGCCTTTATAGGTGGAGCCGGTATGGGCGCTGCGGTAGGAGTTACTATGGGAGTGGTTTCCAGCCTCTCGGCTTTAATATCTCCTTTAACTATTGGCTTATATTCTTTTTCCGGTTTATTGGCCGGTACCTTTAAGGATTTTGGGCGTTTAGGGGTTAGCCTTGGCTTTATTTTAGGCAATATTATTCTTTCTCTTTATCTGGGTGATGCAGAGCACATTATTTATTCCTTTGTCGAATCTTCTTTGGCCTTAGTTATACTTTTTTTTATGCCGCAGCAACAGATGGAAGCAGTTGCTGAAATCATACCGGGGACACCGGAAAATATTAAGAATCAATTTGAATATCACAGCAGACTGCAAAAGGTGATAGGGGAGAGGGTTAAAGGTTTTGCTCAGGTATATCTGCATTTAGCAGAAACATTTTCCCGAGTTTTGGATAATGAGCCAGGAAAGGAAAAGTCAAATGAAGCTTTTCAGTCTTTATGTCGGAGAAGCTGTCAGTCATGCAGTGAGTACCATAAATGCTGGGAAGAAAATCTTGCTTTTACGTATAACTGTATTCTGCAAATGTTCGGCTTGACTGAAACGAAAGGGGAAGTCCTTTTTCAGGATTTACCTAAGGAGTTTCGCTATAAATGCATTCATACTTCCAAGCTGCTGCGGACGATTAATTATTTAGCTGATATTTACTGCATTAATTCTTACTGGGAGAAAAAAGTGCAGGAAAGCCGTGCTTTAGCAGCCAATCAATTGCTGGGCTCTTATCAATCCTTGGAATATTTAGCTTCTCAGGTGAATATGGATATCAGTTATAAGGAGGAAACTGAGAGGATATTGCTGGAGGAGCTGCATAATAAAAATATTTTGGTTGATGATGTGGCAGCTTTAAATCTTGGCAGCGATAATGTTGAGATTAAAATTAAAAAAGGAAGCTGCCAGGGGCGGGGACAATGCAAAACTCAGATAGTTCCTTTAATCAGCAAAATATTAGGGGTGGAAATGGTATTAAATAATGATAAATGTGCTTATAAACTGGGGGAAGATTGCTGCAGCCTGCAATTATCGGCCTATCTTAATTATGATCTGGTGATTGGCATGGCCAGCAGTGCTAAGGAGGAGGTTTCAGGAGATACCTTTGTTAAAAAAAGAGTTAGCTCCGGCAAAATGGTAGTTATGCTAAGTGACGGAATGGGAGTCGGGAGTCAGGCGGCTCTGGACAGTGAGGCTACCACAAGTCTTTTGGGACAACTGCTGGAAGCCGGAGTTGATCGTGATACAGCCATAAAGACGGTCAATGCTTCTTTGATTCTGCGTTCCGGGGAGGAACGTTTCTCTACTATGGACCTGCTGCTCTTTGATTTGTACAGCGGACAAGTTGATTTTATTAAATTAGGTTCTTCGCTTAGCTTTATAAAAAAGGGGCAGGAGGTTATAACGGTAGGCTCTGACAGCCTGCCGTTGGGCATACTGCCGTCTATTGACATTGAGAAAAGACAATGGGTCTTACACCATGATGATTTAGTTGTGTTAATTACTGATGGAATTCTGGATGCTTTTCAGGACGATGAAAATCAGGAATGCTGGTTAGTTAATTTCCTGGAGAACAGGTCAAATTATGATACTGCTGAGGATATTGCTGATAATATCTTACAGGAAGCTCTAAATCGTTCCTTCTGCCGTAAAAAGGATGATATGATGGCTGTGGTTTTAAAGCTGCAAAAGCAGGGGGTCGGAGGAAGGATTTTATGGGTGTAAAAAACAACAGAGGAATGAAGAGTGATGTGCAGGGTGATTTTTGGCCGGAATAAAATTTATGAAATTAAGTGTTCCCTTAGCCATAAAGGAGATGTGTACCTGGCTTATGACTTCCTAACTGAAAGCTTGGCGGTGCTGAAATGTGCTGCCGGTAAAGGAAAGCTGAAATGGGAGCAAAAGATGCTGGCACTTTACGCTGAATATGATTTTGTGCCTGATTTTTTAGTTTGGGAGAAGCTCGCTTTGCCGCATTGTCAGCTAAGATGTCTGGTTTTGGAATATAAGCAGGGGCTGGATTTATGCTCTTTATTGAAAAGCAAGGTTATTTTAACGCGACAAGAGATTGCCGATTTGGCGTGCAGGATAGCGGTGATTTTTTTTAAAATTCATGCCAAAGGCTATATTTATGGGGATTTGAAATTAGAACATTTAATTTATGATGAAAAAACTAAGAGTCTAAGTTTAATCGACTTTGGCAGCTGTACCAGAAAGGGCAGGCTTATCAGGTCGTATACTCCAGCTTATGACCGGAAAAACTGGGGACTGGGGTCTCGTCTGGCTGATGTGCAGTATGATATTTTTTCTTTTTCTGTACTGCTGAATCGCCTGCAAAGAAATGATAATTTCTTTACCGAGGTAGTTTTAAAAGGCTTGAAACAGGAATATGAATCTATGGCTGAGGTTCTAAATGATTTAAAAAAATTAAATATTTGCTAAAAAGTTATGCTTTATCTGCTATAATAATAAATAAAACCAGAGGATAAGAAAATGCTTGAAAAAGTAAAAGCTGCTATTGAGAAATATAATATGCTGCATAAGGGCGACAGAGTCTTGGCTGCCGTTTCCGGAGGGCCTGATTCCATTGCTCTTTTGCATTGCTTGTGGATTTTGCGGGAGGAGTATGAGCTTTCTTTATTTGTTTTTCATCTTAATCACTGTTTAAGAGGAAAAGAGGCTGAGCTTGATGCCCGTTTGGTGCAGGAGACAGCGGATAAATATCATTTGCCCTGTTATCTGGAAAGCGTAAATATAGACAGGCTGGCGAAGGAGAAAAAGCTTTCCTTTGAAACCTGTGCCAGAAATGTACGGCAGGAGCTTTACTTCCGCTATGCGGCGGAAAATTCCTGTGGGAAAATTGCTTTAGGCCATAATGCTGATGACCAGGCAGAGACTGTTTTGATGCGTTTTCTGCGCGGGACAGGTTCAAGAGGGCTGTGCGGCATTGCTCCGGTTAAGGAAAAGCTTATTCGTCCCTTGATCGAGGTGAGCAAGTATGAAATAGAAGCCTACTGTCAGGAGAATAGTCTGGCTTATAGGATTGACTCAACTAATTTGCAGCCTGTTTATTTGAGAAATAAAATAAGATTAGACTTGCTTCCTTTACTGGAAAAAGCATATAATAGTACTATGCGTGGAAATCTTCTCA
>JBJDXG010000064.1:0-5921 GCA_051866555.1 bacterium
AGCAAAAGAGTATATTCATCATCACTGGACAAGGCTGCTTTAAAACAGCGATATACTAATAAAAAGTAGAGCAGCAGCAATAAAGCTGCCCCCACATACCCCAATTCCTCAGCCAAAGCGACAAAAACAAAGTCAGTATGTACTGCCGGAATCAGATAGGGAAAGCCAAGCCCCAGCCCCGTACCAAACAAGCCGCCGGAACCAAGAGCAAATAAGGCCTGAGTAATCTGATAGCCTGTCCCATAAACTGTCTTCCAGGGGTCAAGCCAGGTATCTACTCTCACTGCCACATGGGCAAATAAATAGTAAGCACAGGCAAAGCCGGCTAAAAATAAGGATAAGCCAAGAAAAACATAGCTTATTTTGCTGGTAGCAGCATACAGCATAGCTAAAAAAACGCCGAATAAAAGCAAAGCCAGTCCCAGATCCTTTTGAAACACGACTAATAATAAAGAAACTCCCAGCATAAAAAGCAAAGGACCAAAATATTTTAAATGCATAGTTTGCAGCATTTCTTTTCTTTCCTGCAAAAAACCGGCCAGAAAAAAGACTAACAATATTTTTACTAATTCTGCCGGCTGAAAGCGGAAAAATCCAACGCCAAGCCAGGCTTTATTGCCGGCAACCTCTGTCCCGAAAATAACGGTAAGCAATAAAAGCGTAATGGCTAAAAAAGCAAATATATATTTATACCGTTCAAATATTTTATAATCATTTCTAATCAGAGTCAGAACTAATAATAAAACAAGCCCTGCCATAATCCAGATGAATTGACTAAGCATGAGTTCAGGCTTCAAACGGTAGATCATTATCAGGCTCAGCCCGCTTAAAAAAGCCATTAAGGGTAAAATAAGCTCATCGCCCTGAAAATGAGAATATTCTAAAATCAGATGCAGTATATAAAAGCCTAAAATCATAAAAAAAGGATACTGCAAATCATTCCAGCTTATCTTTTGAGCAGCACCTAAAGAGGTTAAACTAAAGCCCAGCAAAAAACAGAAAACCAGTGACCTTAACAATTTTCCTTCCTGTTTTCTCTTTATCCCAGACAGCAATTCTTTCACCTCTTAGCCAAAAGGACGGTAATATTATCATGACCGCCCCGCACATTAGCCAGCTCAATCATTTTGTCCACCGCCTCAAGCGGAATAAACTTTTCAGCTATCTGCAAAATTTCCTGCTCTCCTAAAAGATTAGTCAGCCCATCAGTTGCCAGAAGCAAAAAATCATCATTAGCCAGCTGACAATGATAAAAAGCCAGCTCCATTTCCAAAGCTATGCCTAAAGCCCGGAGTAAAATATTTTTGCGCGGATGATCCTTGGCTTCTTCCAGAGTTATTTCTCCCTGACGCAGCAATTCTGCTACCAGAGAATGGTCATCAGTTATCTTTTTAATCGAGCCATCATGCAGTATGTACAGCCGGCTGTCGCCAATATGGGATACGTATAAATCATTATTATCGACCACCGCCGCAGTTAAGGTCGTTCCCATACCATTATGCTGATCGTTTTCCATACTTAAGGTTAAAATCTCCCGATTAGCCTGCACAAAGGCTGTTCTTAAATGGTCCTCCCATTCTTCAGCCGAATGATGCTCTGCCAAAAGCTCGGCAAAATATTTTTGTAAGATCTCAACCGCAAGGGAGCTTGCCACCTCACCTGATTTATGTCCTCCCATACCATCAGCTACGGCATAAAGCTGAGCGGCTGTACCATTTAAAATCAAATAACTGTCCTCATTAATCTTTCTTACTTGTCCTGTATCACTTTTTCCCTCAGCTAACATTTTTTACCTCCTGAAAACAAAGATGAGATCGCCAATCTCAATCTGATCACCATCTTGCAGTTCTATAGTACCTTGTAATATAATTCCATTAACTGTTGTTCCGTTAGTGCTCTGAAGATCCTCTAAATAAAAATGCTGATTGCGTACTATTATTCTGGCATGCTCATAAGAGGCATATTTATCCTCTAAAACGATATCATTATGAGCTGAACGGCCAAGAGTAGTCAGCGGGACACTCAGATTATACTTTTTACCCTGCTTTAAGTCCTGCAAAATTGCTGTCGGAACATCAGCACAAAGTAAATCCTGCCCGCTCAATTCACTTGTTCTTGTAAGATCGCTTTTAACCGCTTTTACTATTCTATAAATAAAAAGAAAAAAGAAAAAAAGAAAAAAATATTTGGAAATACTCAATATTAAATGCAGCATCGCTAAACCACCTTAACCAACAGAGCAGTCGTTCCCAATTCTATTATGTCTTTATTCTGCAAAATATGGTCTTTTACCTTTTTTCCGTTGACCTTAAGTCCGTTAGTACTGTTAGAATCCTGAATTACCAAACCTTCAGCAGTAAATTTGATTTTAGCATGTAAACGGGAAATATTCAGATCATGCAGGCAGATTTCATTATCTTCCCTTCTGCCTATCTGCACCTCCTCAGTTCTGACTGAAAAAATCCTGCCTTTATCGTTGCCGGCAATGACCAGCAGTTCTATCTGCCGGATCTTAGCAGGCAGATTTTGCGAAAAGTCTGATTTTACTTCTAACTGACCAAGATGCAGCTTTTCCTCCTTGACCCAGAATATCTGTATTTCAGTTACCATAAGATAGCCCGCTTTATCTGCTTCAGCGGCCAGGTATTGAGCCATTTCCTCTGACAGTCTGGGAAAAAGGGAGTGCATTTTAGCATAATCCTGACTGCTTAAATAGACAGTGTACTGGTCAGGAATATACGTTTTAGCTACACTGATCGTTTTCTGCTGTTCCATTTCACGCAGCAGTCTTTTGCCTATTTCAATCGGCTGAATCTCTTCCTGAAAGCGCCGGCCAAAAAAGCCGTCTATCTTTTCCTCCAGCCAGTTTTCTACTTTATCCAGAAGCCTCATTTCTCTCAGCCTCCTTCTGACGCAATTGCCCGCAAGCAGCCATAATTTCCCTGCCCTTCTCTTCTCTGACCGAAACGGGCAGACAGCTTTTTTCTAACAGCTCCTTAAACTGACGAACCACCTTGCGGCTGGGACACGAGTACCCGCTGCCGGAATGCGGATTGACCGGAATCAGATTAACATGGCAATTGAGCGGCTTTAACAGCTCAACTAATTCCCCGGCCTCCTTAGGGCTGTCATTAACTCCGGCCAGCAAAGCATACTCAAAGCTTATACGGCGCCCGGTTTTCTCCTGGTAATAGACGCAGGCCGCCAGTAATTCCCCCAGTGGATACTTACGATTCACCGGCATAATTTGACTGCGCAGCCTATCATTAGGAGCATGCAGGGAAACAGCCAGAACCAGCTGCAGCTCTTCCCCGGCTAACTGCTTTATCTTCGGCACCAGGCCGCAGGTGGACAAGGTAATCCTCCGCCAGCTGATATCTAAAAAACTATGTAAAAGCCTAAGAGCCTTCAAGGTCCGGTCATAATTTAATAAAGGCTCGCCCATACCCATCACTACCAGATTGCTTACCTTTTTCGGATACAGATAACGATTGATTAAAATAACCTGGCTGACTATTTCCCCAACCGTCATATTGCGGACAAAGCCCTGCTTGCCGGTAGCGCAGAAGGTACAGCCCATAGGGCAGCCTATCTGCGTCGACATACATACCGTATAACGGTTTTTAGCCTGCTCCTGCTCCGTATAAGGCAAAAGAACAGTTTCCAGAGTATTCTTATCCTCCAGCCGCCATAAAAATTTCGTCGTGCCGTCAGACGCTGTTTTTACGGCCAAACTCTCCAGAGCCGGCAAAAAGGCCAGCTCACCGAGAAGCTCACGCTGCCCTGCCGCAATATTTGTCATTTCCGCAAGGGAAATAACACTCTTGCCGTAAACCCAGTCAGCTATCTGCTTAGCCCGAAAAGCCTGCAGGCCATTGCTGCGGCAAAAATCTTGCAGCTCTTCTATACTGCTGCCTCTTAAATCTAATTTTTCTGCCATCATTTTTTCCTCTCCATACGGCAAATAAAAAAGCCATCAGTCATTCCCGGATAAAGCTGCAGCATGCCCTTGTCCTCAATACTGCTCTGTAAGACTGCCGGCAAATAAGGAGCAAGATCACTTAAATAAAAATCCTGATGCTTTTTTAAGAAATCCCTTATCTGCTGGATATTTTCCTCCGGCTCAATACTGCACGTGCTGTAAACCAATACTCCGCCGGGTCTGACACAACTTGCCGCACTGCTTAATAATTCGCTCTGCAATTCAACTAATTCTTTAACATGAGATAAGCTTTTGCGCCAGCGGGCATCCGGCTTGCGCCTTAAGATCCCCAGCCCGCTGCACGGTGCATCCAAAAGCACCCTGTCCATTTTATCCTGATACAGCTGAGATAAATCACGGCCGTCATGATTTACCGTTTGAACAATATCTATTCCCAGACGCTGACAGGCAGAGTCTATTAAAGTCAGCTTGCTTTTTTGCAGCTCATTGGCTATTATTTCTCCCTGATTATCCATCAGCTCAGCTAAATGAGTCGTCTTGCCTCCGGGAGCACTGCAGCAGTCCAAAACTTTTTCCCCCGGCTTCGGAGCCACAACTAAGCCAACCAGCATCGAGCTTTCATCCTGCACCTGAAACAAGCCGTCCTGATAGGAAGTAAGCCGACTAAGCGAGCTGCTGCCTTCCAGCAAAAGACCTTCCTTCGCTAAAGAACTCTGACTGCTGACAACACCTTCAGCCGCCAATCTTTCCTGCAAACCCTCCGCTGTAATTTTCAAGCGGTTGGCCCTGACGCTTAAGGCCGGAACCGCATTATCCGCCCGGCAGATCTCTTCGGTTTTTTCCCAGCCGAATAATTCGGCCCAATGCTTAACCAGCCAGTCAGGATGAGAATAATAAACCGAGATAAACTCTTCCTTTGCTTCAGGCCAGGTAAGGTTAGAGAGATTGCGGGCAATATTGCGCATAATGCCGTTGACAAAACGGCTTACCCCTTCATGACCTTTTTTTCTGGCTAATTTGACCGCTTCATTGCAGGCCGCTGACTGAGGAATCTTCTCCATATACAAGAGCTGATAAACGCCCTGGCGCAGGATATTGCGAATCCAGACCGTCATCTTCTTAACCGGTCTTTTAGAAAACTGCTCGATCTGCCAATCTAAAGTATTGCGGTGGCGCAAAACGCCATAGACCAAGCTGGTAGCCAAAGAACGCTCCTGAAAACCGGGATTGTATTTTTCCAGAACATAATTTAGCTGCACATTAGAATAAGCTCCCTTTTCTTCTACTTTATACAAGACCTCCAAAGCAATCTCACGTGCCCCTTTTTCCTTCATCAGTTACTCCTTATTTCCTAAAAAAAACTGTACAGCTTTTTTGATTTTTTCTATGTCAACAACCGTATTGTAGCATGGTCCCTCCGGCCGCTCATTTAAAATTCCCAAAACAGGCAGAGGGTAGCAGTCCTGAATGCCTGAAACTAAATCACGGTGGCAGGCTACTGCCACTACACCTTTAGGTCTTAACTCCTTGATGCGTTTTCTGGCAGCCGTACCTCCGGTCGCTACTACCAGATTTATCCCCTCAGCCTGACAAAAAGCAGTGATCGTGCCAACCGGACATTTACCGCACTGCCGGCAGTTTTTACTGTCCAAGGTTATCTTATGCGGACAAACCGCCTGCTGCAAGCAATGCGGCAGTAAAAGCAGTATCTTTTCCGGCAGCAAAGCAAACTGCCTGTTTTTTACCATATGATTATTGACCACCACGAATGATTCCTCCAGGCTTTCCTTGCTGAGAAAAAACAAACGGCCGAGACCCAAAAGGAAAGGAAAGGATAAAGCAACGGCTGAACGAATGATCTTCTCCAGCCTGCCTAACGGAAAATGAAAAAGCAAAGCTGAAATAAGCAGCAATAAGGCCAGGAAAACAGCCAAGACAAGCAACGATAAGCCCCAGCAGAAAAAAAGCAGACAATTAT
>JBJDXG010000065.1:0-5776 GCA_051866555.1 bacterium
CAATCCGGAAAAAGATCTTAAGGTCATTCATGTTGCAGGAACTAACGGAAAAGGTTCTACAATTGCCATGACTGCGAATATCTTAAAACAGGCAGGTTATCGGGTTGGAGTATATATCTCTCCTCATCTGTACTGCTTTACGGAAAGAATGTCTATCAACGGGGAAAATATTCCTCCGGATCGCTTGGCTGAGCTGACTGCTAAGGTGAAGCCGGTTCTGGATCGTCTGCCGATTGAAACTGATTTGGACAAAGCTACAGAGTTTGAAGTTACTACTTTGCTGGCATTTTTATATTTTGCTGAAGAAAAAGTTGATTATGTAATTTTGGAAGTAGGATTGGGCGGACGCCTTGATGCTACTAATGTGGTCAATCCACTAGTTTCCGTAATTACTAATGTTGATTTTGATCATATGGATCAGCTGGGCAATACCTTGACTGAGATAGCCGGAGAAAAAGCCGGGATAATCAAGGAAGGAAGCTCAGCAGTGACTGCGAGTTCAGAACCTGAGGTATTGCAGGTTATCCGTTCTGTCTGCCGGCAAAAAAACGTTCCTTTGTTGGAAGTTGGCAAAGATATAGTTTGGCAGAAGGGCGTTTCTGATTTAGGTAAACAGACTTTTCAGCTTAAGCTGAAAGATAAAATATATTCTGAGTTGCAAACAGGTTTATTGGGAGAACACCAAATTTTAAATGCGGCTGCGGCTTTGGGAATCATAGCTTCGCTTAACGACAGGGGAGCAGATATTTCTGAAGAGGCGCTGCGCCGCGGCTTAAGGGAGACTGCCTGGCCGGGAAGGCTGGAGATCATGCAGCAAGAGCCGGTGGTAATCGTTGATGGGGCACATAATGAGGCCGGAGCTAAGACTTTACGGAAGGCGTTGGAAGAAGTGTTTGATTATGAACGATTGATTTTGCTGCTGGGCATTTTTGCTGATAAAGCAGTTTCCGATGTAGTAGAGCAGTTAGCGCCTTTGGCTGATACCGTTATTGTTTCTAAATCGACTAATCCAAGAGCTATGTCTCCTGAAGAGTTAGCAGAGATAGTTCAAAAGAAAAATGATCGGGTGATTATCAAACAGGATATTTTTTCCGGCATAAAAGAAGCCTTTGCTTTAGCCGGAAAAAAAGATTTGATTTGTATTGCCGGTTCACTTTCTACTATGTCTGAAGCCAGAAAATATTGGGAGAAGTAATTATGAAGTGGCGCTTTTTAGAAACCGGAGCTAAAAGTCCGGCTATGAATATGGCAATAGATGAAGCTATAATGTGCTGCCATAGAAAAGGACTTGTTCCGCCTACTCTGCGTTTTTATACCTGGGAACCGGCTGGGCTTACCTTGGGTTATTTTCAGAAATTTACCAAAGAAATAAATGAAGCTGGCTGTAACCGGTACGGTGTTGAATACGTCAGAAGATTAACAGGCGGACGTGCAGTACTGCATGACAGAGATTTTACTTACAGTATTATAATTTGTGAGGAAAATCCTAAAATTCCGAAAGGAATTTTGCCCTCTTATAGAGAAATAAGTAAAGGAATAATAAATGGTCTAACTTTTTTGGATATTCAGGCAGAAGTTGTCGCTTTAAATGAAGACAAACAGAAAAAAGATAAAAAGGAAATGTCCATAGCCTGCTTTGATTCTGCCTCCTGGTATGAGGTAGTTATAGAAGGAAAAAAAATCGTAGGCAGTGCTCAGACAAGAAAAGAGGGTATTTTACTGCAGCATGGCTCGATTCTTTTAGATCTTGATTCTGAAAAATTATTTAATGTTTTACAGACTCCTTCGGATAAAGTTAAGGAAAGAATGATTAGGGATTTTCCGAAAAGAGCTGTGAGCTTAAGCAGTTTGCTGAAGAAAAAAATATCTTATGAAGAATTGATTTCGCCGATGCGGCAGGGCTTTGCCGAGGCTTTTTCTGTTGACTTGGAGGAAAGCACCTTGCTTCCCGAAGAGCTTGAATTAGCCCAGCAGCTGTATGAGGAAAAATATACGGCTCTGTCCTGGAATGCCAAGAAGTAGATTTTATTTATTCTGAATATTCCATCAGGTTTAGTTGGGTATGGATAGTGGGGAGAAGGACGAAAAGCTTTTTTTCTACTATTAACCATATAGTAGATTAAAGTAAAGGAGGAAAGTTAATTATGTGTGAATGCTGTGGTGAACACAAAGAAGATTATGCTAAAGTTGATGCTATTCTAGCCAACTTTAAAGGCGTAAAAGGATCCTTAATGCCAATTTTGCAGGCTGTTCAAGCTGAATTTGGCTATTTACCGGAAGATGTGATGGGTTATGTTGCTGAAGAGATGGAGATGCCTTTGAGCCGCATCTATGGTGTAGCAACTTTCTATGCACAATTCCATCTAAAACCAAGAGGTAAAAACATTATCAGAGTTTGTCTGGGAACTGCTTGTCACGTTAAAGGTGCAAGTAGAGTATTGGCTGCTTTTGAAGAAAAATTAGGAATCAAAGGTGGAGAAACTACTGAAGATTTGAAATTTACTCTTGAACCAATTGCTTGTCTAGGTGCTTGCGGTCTTGCTCCTGTTTGCATGGTAAATGAAGACACTTACGGTAAAATGGATGCTAAGAAGGTAGCAGAAGTAATCGGAAATTACTAGAATTAAAAAATAGATGAGAATTAAATTTATTTTATTTAGGAGGTGCGACTTATGGAAAAAGTAAGATCAATAGAAGAATTGAATGCTTTAAGAGATAAAATTAAAGCATCTATTGATCCTAACAAACCTTGTGTGTATATCTGCGGTGGTACAGGCTGTAAAGCATCTGGGGCAGATAAAGCACGCGCTGCTTTGTTGGAAGTACTAAAAGCAAAGGGCTTAAGTGATGTTAAAGTAAAAATGACTGGTTGCCATGGGTTCTGTGAAAAAGGTGCCCTGATGATTGTTGAACCATATGATGTTTTCTATTGCCATGTAAAAGCAGAAGACATGGAAGAAATCGTAGAAACAACTATTATGGGTAATGGTAAACCTGTTGAAAGATTGTTGTATCATGACCCTGTAAGCGGTAATGTATTTGTTCATGGTAAAGAAAATCCTTTCTATACTAAACAAAAAAGAACTGTTTTGGCTAACTGCGGTCACGTAGATGCTGAAAGCATCGAAGATTATATAGCTAAAGGCGGATTTATTGGTCTTTCTAAAGCTATTGAAATGGGTTACGAACAAGTTATTGCTGAAATGCAGAAATCAGGTCTTCGCGGACGTGGTGGTGCTGGGTTCCCTACCGGAAAGAAATGGCAAGCTGGCCGTGACGCTAAGGGTGATGGAACTGGCAAGAAATACATGGTATGTAATGGTGACGAAGGGGATCCAGGTGCATTTATGGACCGTTCCATCATGGAAGGTGACCCTTACAAACTGATTGAAGGTATGACTGTTGGTGCTTTGGCTGTAGGTGCTGATGAAGGTTATATCTATGTACGTGCTGAATATCCTTTGGCAATTAAACGTTTAAGAATTGCTATCCAACACTGTATGGAATTAGGCTTGTTGGGTGATAACATCCTGGGAACTGACTTTAGTTTTGTATTGAAAATTAAAGAAGGTGCAGGAGCTTTCGTTTGCGGTGAATCTACTGCTTTAACTTCTTCTATCGAAGGAAAACGTGGTATGCCTCGTGTACGTCCTCCGCAAACAACTGAAGCAGGACTTTGGGAAAAACCAACTGTACTGAACAACGTTGAAACTTATGCCAGTGTACCTGACATTATGGTTAATGGCGGAGACTGGTATGCTGCTATCGGTACAGAAGACAGCAAAGGAACAAAAGCTTTCGCTATTTCCGGTAAGGTTAACAGAATCGGTTTGGCTGAAGTACCTTTGGGAATGACTTTAAGAGAATTGATTTTTGATATCGCTGGCGGTGTGCCAAACGGTAAAGCATTTAAAGCGGTTCAAATGGGTGGTCCTTCCGGTGGATGCTTAACTGCTGATGACCTGGATACTCCTATTGAATATGTTTCTTTACAAAAAGCTGGAGCTATCATGGGTTCTGGTGGAGCCGTAATCGTAGACGAAGACAGCTGTATGGTTGACTTTGCTCGTTTCTTTATGGACTTTACTCAAAGAGAATCCTGCGGTAAATGTATCCCTTGCCGTGAAGGAACTAAGAGAATGCTTGAAATTATGCAAAGAATTTGCGATGGTAAAGGAAAAGACGGAGATATTGAATTGCTTGAAGAACTTGGTCGCATGATCATCAGCTCTTCACTTTGCGGTTTGGGTAAAACTGCTCCAAATCCTGTTCTTAGTACTATTGCTAAATTCCGTAATGAATATGAAGATCATATTTACAAGAAAAAATGTACAGCAAAAGCTTGCTCTGCATTGTTGACTTACAGCATTGATGCAAGCAAATGTAAAGGCTGTACAAAATGCGTTAAGAAAGCTTGCCCAGTTGGTGCTATTTCTGGTGAAGCTAAAAAACCACACAAAATTGATAAAAACCGTTGCGTAAAATGCGGTGGATGCTACGATATTTGCCCATTTGGTGCAGTTGTTAAAGATTAAATTATATCCGTTTGAGAAAGGAGCGTGAACTTAAGATGTCAATGGTTAAATTGACTATAGATAACCAAGAGGTAGAAGTAGAAAAAGGTAGTACGATTTTGCAAGCTGCTGCAAAGCTTGGCATTAAAATCCCTACACTTTGCTATCATCCTGAATTAAGAAAGTTCGGTGCTTGCCGGATTTGTATTGTTGAAGATGCTAAAAGAGGTTCTTTAGTTCCTGCTTGCTATACTCCAGCTAGAGAAGGAATGAATCTTTTAAGTGCTAGTCCAAAGGTAATGAGAACAAGAAAAACTATTCTTGAATTGCTTTTAGCTAGTCATAATGGAAATTGTTTAACTTGTGACCGCAATGGTCGTTGCAAGCTGCAAACTATGGCTTATGAATTAGGTGTAAATAACGTTAGATTTGAAGGCGATAAGAGAGAATTTGAAATTGATACAACTTCTCCTATCGTTAGAGATCCTAACAAATGTATCCTTTGCGGCAACTGTGTTCGTATGTGCCATGAAGTACAAACTGTCGGTGCTATTGATTTCACTAATCGTGGATTCCATGCATCTGTTTCCCCAGCATTCGATAAATCCTTGTTAGACTCCAACTGCGTATTCTGCGGACAATGCGTTCGTGTATGCCCAGTAGCTGCTCTAACTGAAAAATCTGAAATCGCTAAAGTAAGAGAAGAAAGTGCTTCTAACAAACATGTAGTTGTTGGACCGGCTCCAGCAGTTCGTGTTGGTTTAGGCGAAGAATTCGGTTTGCCAGTAGGCTCTTTAGTAACTGGTAAATTGGCAGCAGCTTTGCGCCGCTTAGGCTTTGATAAAGTCTTTGACGTACAATTCTCTGCTGACTTGACAATTACAGAAGAAGCAACAGAATTAGTTGACCGTGTAAAGAACGGCGGAGTTCTTCCAATGATGACTTCCTGTTCTCCAGGCTGGGTTAAATTCTGTGAACATTTCTTCCCAGATTTACTGCCTAATCTTTCTACTTGCAAATCACCTCAAGAAATGTTCGGTGCTGCAGTTAAATCCTACTATGCTAAAATTTCCGGTATTCCGGCAGAAGATATCTTTGTTGTATCTATTATGCCTTGTATCTCTAAAAAATATGAAAAAGACAGACCGGAAATGAAGCAAGAAATTGATGCTTCTCTAACTGTAAGAGAACTGGCTAGAATGATTAAAGAAGCCGGTATCCAATTCAATGAGCTTCCAGATGAAGACTTTGATTCCATGTTA
>JBJDXG010000066.1:0-5750 GCA_051866555.1 bacterium
GGAAGTGCTGAAGGAAAAATTGCCGGAGGGAAGTAAAAGATTGGCTGATTTATCTCCCGACAATAAGGGAAATAAATCTTTACTGCTTGATCAGGAATTGCAGCCTGAAAATAAGCAGGCGTTTGACTTATTGAATAATAAGGTACTGAAAAATGAAGCAGATAATCAATTAAAAAATCTGCTGCCCTCTGAAAAAAATACTTTTCTGCCTAAGGCCAGTGAACAGTTAACTAAGGATTTAGGCAAGCTTTATGATCTGCTTGCTAATGAAAAGGAAATGCTGCCTAAAGAAATAATCAGGGAAAAGGCAGGAGAGCTTTTGAATAAAATCAAAGAACAGCTGAAGGAGCTTCCGGAGGGCAGAGAGCTGGTAAAAAATATGCAGGATCATCTTTTTAAAGCTAAAGGAGATTTAAAGGATGTTCTTCCGGCTTTAAAGGAGCTGGTTAAAAGCTTAGGCGAATTTTCCGGTAAGCCGCAGGGGCTGAAAAATAAAGCAGATGAGCAACTGAAAAATCTGCTGTCGGCAGAAAAAAATACTTTTCTGCCCGGTTCTAAGGTGAGCCAACAATTAACTAAGGAATTAGGCAAGCTTTATGATTTGTTTGCCAATGAAAAGGAAATGCTGCCTAAGGAGATAATCAGGGAAAAGCTGGGTGAGCTGTTGGATAAGACGGGAGAGCAGCTGAAGGAGCTTCCTGCCGGCAAGGAAATCTTAAAAAATATTAAGGAATGTATTTTTCAGGAACAGGATGTCTTAAAGGGCGATTTTCAGGCTTTAAAGGAGGTTGTTTTGCATAAAAAGGATACGCTGTTTAAGTTAGAGCAGATGCTGCAAAAGGCTGAAGGCGGGGAAAAAGAAGTATTGGTTAAAATATTGCAGGATTTTAAAACGACAATAGAGACAGAGAACCTGCTGAAATTTCAGCAAATTGCTGTTTGGCTTAATGGTGAGCCTTATCAGACAGGAATCAAGGTCTTAGAAGATAAAGAGCAGGATAAAGAACAGGCGCAGGTTTTAAAAAGAGTAGTTTTGCATATGGAGACAAGTCAATTAGGGGAGGTTTACCTTAATTTAGGGGTGGCAGATAACCAATATCTCTATTTATCCTTTGGCGTAGAGAATGAAAAAATCGGTCAGCATTTGGCAGCGGAGTTTAATGATTTGCAGGCCAGATTAAAAGGCCTGAACTATCAGGTCGATGAAATTAATTATCAGGTTAATGATCAGGGGAGCTTCTTTAAGCTTCTGCTTGATGATGAAAAGCTGGAGAAGCTGCCTAATCTGCAAAGGGTTGATATCCTTACTTAAGGAGAGCAAGATGGATAAAAAGAAAAGTAAAGCTGTTGCTTTGAAATATGATATAAAAAAGGATTCCGCACCGATTGTTCTGGCTAAAGGACAGGGAAGAGTAGCGGAGAAAATCATTGAGCTGGCTAAAGAAAATAAGATAAAACTGCATAAGGATGAAACCCTGGCTAATCTCTTATTGCAGCTCGAGCTTATGCAGGAAATACCGGAAGAGATCTATCCTGTTGTAGCGGAGGTATTTGCTTTTATTTATCGGATGGATAAGAAGATGTAAAGCACTTTATTTTCTCTCCTGCATACACTGGAAATAAGAGTGTGTAGGAGGGGTGATTTGGAATGTCTATCAAAAAAGGAGATTTTGTGACTAGGAAATCTTATGATTCTGATCTGGTGTTTCGCGTTATAGAAACCCAGTTTGATATAGAAAATAATGTTTGGTATGCCGTTTTAAAGGGGATAGACACTCGTTTAATTGCCAATGCACCTTTGCCTGATTTAATCAAGGTCGGGGAAAAAGAGATCAAGGCCAGAAAAAGCCGTTTGTTTATGGCCAGTGAGAAAAAGATCCGCCAGATCTACCGCCAAAGAGCTATTGATCATGCGACTTCCGGCTGGAGAAACAAAAAAAACAATCTGATATTTCAGGAGATTCCGGGCTCTGTTTTACATCTTGACGGTGACGAAGATTATATGTGTGAATGTGTTGATTATTATGGCCAGATGAAAATACCGATCACCTCATTTTTTATCAGTGAGCGGGAGCAGCCTAAGGTGGTCAGGCAGCTTTTGGAGCAATATCATCCCGATATATTGGTTCTCACCGGTCATGACGGATTGATCGCTTCAAAGAAAAAGAAACAGGAGCTGAGCAATTACCATCATTCCCGTTATTTTGTAGAAGCAGTTAAGGAAGCCAGAAAGTTTGATTCTAATAAGGATAATTTAATTATCTTTGCCGGAGCCTGTCAATCCTGTTATGAAAAGCTGATTGAGGCCGGAGCTAATTTTGCCAGTGCCCCGGAAAGGGTGTTTATTCATTGCTTTGATCCCGTTCTGATTGCGGAAAAGATAGCATATACTTCTATTAATGAAATTGTTAAGATAGATGATATTTTAATCAATACGATTACCGGAATCAGAGGAGTTGGCGGGGTTGAAACCAGAGGAAAGTTCAGACTGGGCTTACCGAAGATTGAACATAGGAAATAAGTAATTCTGGAAATTTTTTTCTTGACAAACCCTGATGTCATTTAGTATAATATTAATTTTAATATTGACAAGCTTAAAGCAATCTGTTATACTATAAAATAAAGAGGGAAGGTGGTTAGATTATGTCACCCAAAAATGTCCTGGGAGGAATTAAGGAAACTCTTGATTCTTTTGTTGGGAAAAGAATCAGCTTAAGGACTAATAAAGGGAGAAAACAAGTCATTGAAGAAAATGGCGTTTTGGAAAAGACCTATCCCCATATTTTTGTCGTTAAATTAGAGGAAAATTTATCGCAGCAAAGAGTAACTTATAGTTATGCAGATGTTCTAACAGAAACAGTAGAAATTATGATACATGGAGATAAAGGTATAAAGAGAATAGGTTTTGAAAGAGAAGAAAAGCTTGCTGAGTGTTGATCTCAGCAAGCTTTTTTTATTTTAAGCCAGGGAGCTTAATGATTTAATTATCATGTTAATATCGCGGCAGCAGATGGTTACAGGGAATGGTTCTTCAGGATCAGACGGAGAGTATAAGGTTAAGCCGTTTACGGAAAGGCTTTCCGCTGATATGATAAGGTGTTCGCAGTCATTAGAGCATACCTTGTTGATTACCGAGCCGACGATAACAGTTGTTGTACCAAGCCCTATGGTGACTAAATCACCGATTTTTAAGTTATGACAAAGATCACAGCAGTTAAAATCAGTTTGTTTACTCATTTAGGCAGACCTCCTTTTATTCACACAAACTAAGGGTAGTTTTAACGACTAAATTGATATCTTTACAGCAGATAGTAACCGGTACAGTGTCACTGTCAGCCGGGAAGCTGATTGGAGTACCATTGACAGCAACATCAGTTGCGGTGATGGTAACAGTACGGCAGCCATGGATAAAGTTTTTGGTAGCTACTGTACCAATGATGACTGAGCCATTGACAGTACCCAGGGTAACTGCATCGCCAATATCTAAGGAGCAGCAAAGATTGCAGCAGTCAGCATCACAGTCGATGGTGCTGTCTGTGCAGAATGGATCATTGCAGCAGCAGCAGTCAGTAGTTGTTGTAGTGGTTGTATCAGCAGCAGTACAGGTATCGGTTGTTGTAGTGCAGGTATCGGTAGTAGTTGTTGTTGGGTCAGGGAAAACAGGGCAGTGACCATAATTCATTTTTGATTGAGACATAAAAAAAATCCTCCTTTATCAAATAAATGGTATCTGCTATTACTATATGTATATGACCTGAATTGTGCGCATATAAATTAAGGGGAGGGAAAAAAATGTTTTATTATTTTTTGCTGCTGCTCTTTTTACTGGGGGGCTTGATTTGCCGGGTAAAGGATAAGAGAAGAGCATATCGGTTGGATACCGGAGGATTTCCGGTTGAACCGTCATCATCCTTGCTTTCTCAGGCAATCGTTGAGCTGTTGGCTTCAGCCGGAGGAATATATCTGTCTTTAGTTATGGTAACTTCTTTCTTACAAATAGAGGTTCAGCAAAAATTTATCTGCGGCTGTATGGAAATGGATTTATTAGCTTTTTTGTCTATTGTCCTGGCTTTGGCCCAGCCCATATTATTAAAGGCGTTCTGGCTGGTCAGCAAATGATTTTTTTAAATGCTTTTCTTTTCAGCGCTTAAGGGAAAAAGCTGCGAAGAAGGAGCATTTTTTTTATTTGCTGCATATATTGTAACGAAGCTAACCTAATAGGGGAAGGGAGGAAAGACAGGTGGCAGTAGAGCTTAAGCTGCAAAAGAGAATATTTCGGGTGCAGCAGGTCCTGGGAGCGGATAAGAGCCAATGTGTAGTAGAATCAGTTTTGGATGTACCGGATGATCAGCCTGACTTGGATAAGGTTTTAAGAGTGGATGTTAAGGTGAAGCCTTTTGCCAGAATCAGGACAATTGTAGATAAGGTGATAGTAGAGGGCTGTTTGGAGGTCGATACAGTTTATGTTGCTGATACGAAGGAAGATGATCAGCCCGTTCATTGCATGGAACATACGATGAATTTCTGTGATTTCATTGATATTGAAGGCGTAGAGGAATGTATGGATGCGGATGTGCATGTGGAAATAGAAGATGTTAACTGGGATATTATTTTGCCTTGCAAGCTGCGGGTAGTGGTCGTTTTGGAAATTAAAGCTAAGGTGTATGATTCCAGGCCGATCGAGATAGTGACCGGAGCTGAATTAATTCAGCAGCCTGAAGAATCTGCCGGTCCGATTACGGGCTGAGAAAGGAGGAATATTGATGGGACGTTTACAAAAGCTGTATTCTATTAATGCAGTGAAAAAGAAAGTAAAGCTTGACCAGGTCATTGGTGAGGCTGAAGAGAAATTTGCTATTTCAGAGGTGCTTGAGGTTCCCTGCATGAAGCCGCCGATAGAGCAGGTTATTACCGTTATTGTTGAGAATGTAGCTGCTGAATATGAAATTTTGAAGGATAAGGTTTTAGTTGAAGGTGCTGTCTGTGTGAAGATACTTTATGTTGCCGATATGTCAGAGCATCCTAATACTTACCAGCAGCCGGTATTTGCTTTTGAAGGAGCAGTTCCTTTCAGTGAGGTGCTTAATATACCTTGTGTCCGTGATAATGGAGCAAGTGCTTGTGTTGAGGTAACGGTTGAGGATATTAAGACCTCTATGGTGGGTATGGGAATGAACAATCCTTGCGATACGGAGTCAAGCGAGGATATGGAAAATAAACGCAAGGTAAGAGTAAGAATGGTAATTGAAATTGAAGTGGATGTAATGAAGGTTAAAGAAGTATGCCTGGTTACCGATTTAAAAGGCAGCTGCGATAATCATTGTCATTGTTTTTAATTCAGGGAGGCTGTTGGGCCTCCTTTTCTGAAAGGAGGGGAAATTGTGGCAGAAGAGTTGATTTTGCAGGTGGAAAAGGAGAAGCTGAATATTTTGCAGGTAGTCGGAGCAGGCACGCACCAGAAGGCGGTGGATGTTGAGCTTGTAGTGCCGGATGATAATCCTGATATAGGCAGGATTCTGCATGTTAATGTCGAGGTTAAGCCTTGTGCGCGTATCAGGGTCATTCATGATAAGGTGATAATTGAGAGTGCTTTGGAAATTGAGACGGTATATGCGGCTGACAATAAAGAGGATGACTGTCCTATACATTGCATGGAACATACAGTTTATTTCAGTGACTTTATTGATGTGAAAAATGCAGAAGAGTGTATGGAATCTGATGTCCGTTTAGAGGTAGAGGATGTCCATTTT
>JBJDXG010000067.1:0-5669 GCA_051866555.1 bacterium
ATAACACCTCCTCTTCTCTTAGCCGCAAGGCGCGTCATCTTCTGCAAAAGCTCCAGCAAACCATTAGTACCCAGAGGCGGAATCATAGGCAGAACAAATTGAATCTGCTCCAGGCTTTCCAATTCCTCTGTCGCCACAAAAAAATCAATATCATGAAGAATATCAGCGTAAGCAGAGGCCTCAGACCATATAGGAGCTTCAGTCAAGGCCGCAAAAGCCTCGGTCATCTCTTCTCTTTGCCTGTCCGTAAAGCCGGAAGCAAGAATAATCCCGCAAAGCTGCAGACCGGATAATCTGATGACCTCCAAGATCCAGTCAGGATAAAGATAAACTAAGGAACGGCCCAAAAAGAGCAGCACCTTCTTACCATTAAGCTTAGTCTGAATTAGCGGCAGATTTTCAGCCAATATTCTGCGCTCCTCAGTAATCGCTTGTTCAGCTAAATCATTCCGGCCAAGATAAGCACCCAAACATTTCAGCCAATTTTCCAAACCTGATACACTGGCAATAGGCAGCTGGTCAAAGAAATCAACCCCATATCTTTCTTCAATTGCCCGGCAAAGCTTCTTATTCCAGACAACAGACGGCGGAGTTCCCATGGACAGCAGGGTACACCGACAAGCACTTAAATTCTCGATAACTTCCAAAGAAGCATAAGACGGAAAAAAGCAGTCCACCTCCAGCGCAAAGTATTTAAGCAGCCTTTTCAGCTCCTTAAATTCCTTTCCCCCTGGTCCGTTATGGTCGCCTATGACCGCGACCTTATCCATCCTCCTCTCCCGGCGCTGCACAAAGCGGTCTAAAAGAGCAATTCCGGCATCATAATAGCCGCCGTGATAATTGCCGTTCAAAAAGCCACAGGCCTTGACCGTCAGAATCGGCCTGTCCCATTTCCTTTCCGCTTCTGCCGCCACTGAAGCAATATCGTCGCCAATTACTCCGGAAACGCAGGAATTGGCAATCAGCACATAAAGCGGCTGATATTTCTGCATGACAAAATCAATACAGCGGGCTAGCATTTCCGAACCGCCAAAAATAGAGTGTTCCTCCTTTAAGCCGCTGATTATCAGGGGAGCAGTATAAGCGGCAATAGTTTTTTTCCCGCGCCCCAATGCCCGGTAAAATCCCCCTATTTCCATTTTACGGGCAATATGACCGCAGCCCTTAGGACTGTGAAAAATGACGGCTGCTCCCTGATTATGCGCTACAGCCTGCCAGACACCGGGCATACTGCAGCTGCATCCTGTCTTAACCCGGCTTATGCTGCGCTTACCCTTAACTGCCATAGCGATACACCATCTCTTCCAATTCAGAAAAATCCAGCGGAGTAGGAATGCTTAAAGACTGATTGCGCATAATCAAGTCTGCCAGCTCATTATACACCCGGCTCTGCTCGCACTCAGCATCCCACTCAATAACTGTTTTTTTCCTGATTTCTGCCTGCTGAACCGCCTGGTCCCGCGGTATAAAGGCTACCAGAGCAGTATTAAGCCTGGCAGCAAAATGCTCTAAAAGCTCTTTTTCCTTAACTACATTGCGGCTGTTGCCAATAATCCCTGCCAGACGCACCTGACCGCGGGCAGCAAAACGCTTGATTCCCTTAGCTATATTATTAGCCGCATACAAAGACATCAGCTCCCCTGAGGAAACAATATAAATATCAGTCGCATAGCCTTCCCTGATAGGAACAGCAAACCCGCCGCAGACAACGTCCCCCAGCACATCATATAAGATAAGGTCCTCATCCTCCAAAAGATTCAGCTCCTTAACCTTATCCAGGGCTACAATGATGCCGCGTCCGGCACAGCCGACTCCCGGCTCCGGCCCGCCCGCCTCAATGCATTTTACCTGACCGAAGCCTCTGTGCATGACCTGCTCCGGCTGTAAAGCCTCCCCATATTTTTTTACCTGCTCCAGAACAGTTTCCTGACAGACCCTGCCCAGCAAGAGCCTGGTGGAATCGTTTTTCGGATCACAGCCAATCTGACACACCTTATAGCCCTTCTGACTGAGAGCGGCTGAAACATTAGCCGCCGTTGTTGATTTCCCGATGCCGCCTTTGCCGTAAAAAGCAATTTTTCTCATATTGATCTCCTCCTAAAGCCAAATTTGCGCTATATTATATAAAACCCGACAGGCTGGAAAATAACAAAAACCATTGTAATAAAGACCGTACAGCAATTTCGCCGACATGACCAGGAAAGAAACAGAAACCAGTCCTAAAATAACAAGTCGGTCACTCCAGCTGTATCTTAAGCTTCTTAAACTGCTTCTTTCCTTCTCTCCCCGGAAGGCTCTGCTCTCAGCAGCTACCGCCAAGCGTCCGGCACGCCGGATACAATTGGCTAAAATAGGCAGAAATAAATAGGAACAGGTCTTTATCGTCTGTCTTAGGCTGACTCCCTTAACAGCCTTAAAGCCTCTCAATTTCTGGGCAGTTAATACTGTCCTGGTCTCCTCCGCCAAAAGCGGCAGAAACCTCAAAGCCGTTATAGTCATGAAGGCTATTTCATAAGGAATTTTCCAATGCATAAGGCCCAGCATAAAATCACGGGAATCCGTAGTCCAGCAAAGAAAAAGGCCCAGGGAAACCATGGTGGAAAAGCGCAGGGACTGCACAGCTCCATATAAAAAGCCCTCCTGATAAACGGCCAGCCCCCCGGTCAAAGAGCCCAAAACAGGCAGATCAGGCGGTATCAGCACCCAAAGCACAGTCCGCGGTTCCTGAGCATAGAATAAAGCCTGACTGAACATCGTGCCCCAAATTCCCAGCACAAGCAGTAAAAATAAGACCTTTTTCCTCTCCCGCTCCAAAGGAACGAAGGCATAAGGCAGCAGAGTAAGAAGAAAAATAAAGCCTAAAGTCCTCGGCTGCTCAATTAGAATCAGGAGAATCGATACGGTAAACAAAAGAATAATCTTTACTCGAGGATCCATCTTTCCACCTCCCGGGGCATATAAATAGGATCTACGCCTAATTTTTGACTGAGCAGAAGAGCAGGAGGAGCTTTTAACCCGGCCTTATGCAGTAAAGCGGCATCGCCAAAAAGGGCTTCTGGCCGGCCGTTGGCCAGCACCTGCCCGTTATGCATGATAATCAAACGGTCAGCATATTCCAAAGCAGTTTCCCCGTCATGGGTACAGAAAAATAAAGTTCCCCCCTCCTGCACATAGCTTTGCAGGCTCTGCATCATAGCCTCAATATGCTGCTTATCCTGACCGGTCGTCGGCTCGTCCAGCAGCAAGAGACGAGGCTCAAGAGCCAGAACCGAAGCAACAGCCACTCTCAGTCTTTGCCCCCTGCTCAGCGCCAAAGGAAAATCATTTTTCAGCTCTTCAAGCTTCATCTCACTCATAATTTTTCTTAAACGCTCTTTTTTCACCGCCAAAGGAAATTTTAAATTATTAAGACCAAAGAGTATCTCCTTTTCTACCGATTCACAAAAGAGCATTAAATCAGGATTTTGCAGCACTAAGCCTACCTTGCCGGCAAGACTCAAAGGGTCAAAGCTGCCGCTCTCTTCCCCCAGAACAGTCAATTTTCCGGCACAGGGCTTTAGAATACCGATCAAATTCTTTAACAGAGTTGATTTTCCGGCTCCGTTGTTCCCCATCAAGGCTACTATTTCACCCTGATTAAAGTAAAAGCTTACTCCCTGCAAAACGGGAGCTTTATTTTTTTGATATCCGGCAAAGACCTGAGCGGCCTCAACTATCCTCCGGGAGGATTTTTCCGGCATGGTATAATTTATTTTAGGTCTGACTGACAGCCTTTTCTCACTTATGGCTGCTGCCAGCTCATCGACCGATAAGGCAGCCGGCAAGTTAAGCCGATAAGCAATGTCGGCAAGCTGCGGCAGTCTCAGACCATACTTTAAAAACAAACCGCTGTTTTTTAAAGCCTCACGCACAGGCTCATCCAAAACGATTTCTCCTTTATCCATGATGATAAGCCGGTCAGCAAAATGCACCACCTCATGGATACGGTGTTCGACCAGAATAATAGTCAGTCCCCACTGCTGCTTCATGCTTTCTATGGTTTGCAGCACCTCATGAGCTCCCCTGGGATCAAGCTGGCTTACCGGCTCGTCCAGCACTAAAATGTGAGATTTCATAGCCTTGACCGCCGCAATTACTACTCTTTGCTTTTGTCCGCCTGATAAATCATTGGTTTTCGCTTTGCTGAATTTACTCATGCCAACCGCCGCCAATGATTCAGTAATGCGCTCGGCAATTTCAGCCGCCGGCACTGCCAGATTTTCCGGCCCGAAGGCTGTCTCATCCTCAACCACAGTAGTAAAGATCTGTTCATCCGGGCTTTGAAATACCAAGCCTGCCAATTCGGATAATTCAGCGATACTGTACTCCAAGGCATTGCATCCGGAAATAAAAACCCTGCCGGTCAAGCTGCCGCTTGAAGCATGAGGAATTATGCCGTTAAGCAATTTTAAAAGCGTGCTCTTGCCGCAGCCGGTAGGACCGGTCAGAAGCACAAACTGCCCTTTAGGAACAGTCAAGTCGATCGATTTAAGGGTAGGGGCATTTCTTCCGGCATAGGTAAAAGAAACATTTTCCAGTTTAACCGCAGGCTCACTCAAGATTTGACCCCTCTTCCCGTCAGTTGGACAAAAACATCCTCCAGATTGGTTGCCCGAACCTTAAAATCAGTATGCAGACCGTTGGCATAATCCAGCGCTGAACTGCGATCCGCAAAAAACATTCTTTCAGTTACCTGGTCTTTCAGATACTCAACGACCAAAAGACCGGTTTTTTCCTGCAACTCCTGAGGAGTACCCAAAGCAATCAGCTGACCATGATCTATGACTCCTACCCGTCCGCACAGGCTTTCAGCTTCCTCTATATAATGAGTAGTTAAAAGCACCGTCATCCCTTCCTGCTGCATGACCTTGATCAAATCCCATATTTTCCTTCTCGTCTGCGGGTCAAGCCCTACTGTCGGCTCGTCTAAAAACAAAACCCTGGGCTTATGCATCAGAGAACGGGCAATCATCATCCTTCTTACCATCCCGCCGGAAAAGGTCGCTATCTTATCATCCTTTTTATCAGTTAAGCCGACATAGTCCAATAATTCTCTGATTCGCTCCCTCCGTTCTTCCTTATTCATCTGATACAGCATACCATGCAGCTCCAGGTTCTCCCAGGCCGTCAATTCACGTTCCATGTTGGACTGCTGGGTCACTACTCCAATGCTGCGTTTGACCTCGATATTGTTTTTTTCCACTTTATAGCCATTGATATAAGCAGAGCCCTCGCTGATTTTCGTCAGCATAGTCAGCATCCTGATAGTAGTCGTCTTTCCGGCTCCGTTAGGCCCCAGGAGGGCAAAAATTTCCTTTTCTTTAATATTGAGATTCAAATGATCAACTACATTTTTGCCGTCATAGGTTTTAGTCAGATTATTTAATTGAATCATAGCTTCTCCTCCTAATCAGCATATTTCCATTCAGTTACCCAAAGAGCACCGAAAAACATTAAAACAGACCAGATAATAACTCCCAGAAGAGCGATGCCGGATACAGCATTGCCCATAGCCAGTCCTCTTAAAGAAATGCTGGTGGGAGTAAGCGGCAGACAGTAAATAATATACTTTACTAAGCTCGGCAAATGATTTACCTGAAAAAACGTTCCGGCCAAAAAGGACAGCGGCA
>JBJDXG010000068.1:0-5656 GCA_051866555.1 bacterium
GATTTTCCTTATTGTTAAACAGCCTGCGGAAAAGAGAATCACGATAATTCCTTTTCGGTTTCATAATTGAACACCTGCTTTTTGTCTTTATTATACCATAGATGAAAAAATTTAACTAATAATATTTTAAATTAAGCTGTCGCTTCACTAATTTATCCTTTAAAGCGACAGCCACTATTTTTATTCTTCAAATCCATTTGCGGCGATGGAAAAAACGAATCATTAAAATTGATAAAACTGCCATTGCACAGAGTATGAACCAGACCTCATAACGGCTGTCCTGGAAAGGAATAGGAACGTTCATGCCGAAAATACCGGTGATAAAGGTTAAGGGCATCATGATAGTTGAAATTATAGTCAAGACCCGCATTACCTCATTAGTCTTATTAGAGATTATGGAATAATAGGTGTCCATGGCGTTGTTTACCAAATCTCTGTAAGTATCTGTTGAATCGGAAAGACGCTCCAGGTGATCGACTAAGTCCAGATAGTAAGGATGGTTTTCCTCCTTAACGGTAAAGGAATAACGGCAGTTGACATTGGAAAAAATCCTTTTCTGCGGTAAGATCAATTTGCGCAGCAAAAGAATCGTTCTTTTTAAGGAAAGCATTTCTTCGGTTATTTCTTTGGCCGGATTAACATAAATTTCATCCTCCAGCTCATCGATCCGCTCGCTTAAACGTTCGATAATGGGAAAATACTCGTCAACTATTCCGTCTACCAGATTGTAGAGCAGATAATCGGGAGCTCTTTCCATCATATGAGTTTTTTGCTGATTGCAGAACTTGGCTATCCTGGCTACGCTGGGCAAGGAATCCTTATGGATGGTGATTAAATAATTAGTACCGAGAAATATATTCAGTTCATCGGTAGTGATCTCTTCATCGCTTTCTTCATTGTAGCGCGGCGCATGAAAAACGAAAAAGTAGTAATCATCATATTTATCTACCTTAGCTCTGGGGCTGTCCTGCAAACAGTCTTCTACTGCTAAAGGATGAAATTCGAAAATATCAGCAATGCTGTACAGCTCTTTAAAGGTACAGTCATACAGGTCGATCCAAAGAAGATTGCCGGGATTATCGAGCAGAATTTCTTTTTCCCGTAAATCAACTCCTAAGGATAACTGCTGAGTTTCGGCATTGTAGAAGTATGATTTGATCATAATAAACCTCCTTGGGCCGGAAAAGAACGGCAGGATGGTGAAAACAGTCCTTTTCCGAAGCAATTTTTTCTGGAATATAATTGTTAAGCCTACTCGGTAGCGGGTCCACTTTCACCACCTCCTTTTAATCGGTTTATTATTTATTCATGCTCGTGACATTCGCGGACTGAATTTTTTAACAGCTCAATGAAATCCAGGTCTTCCTCCGGCAGCCAGCCAAAAACCTCATCAGGCAAAGGAATAGGATAACAGATATCATACATTATTTTGCCCTGCTCTTCATATTTTTGAATCAGCTTCAGGCTTTCTAAAAAAAGCAGGATTTCCGGAGTGGTGCTTGGCAGGGTATAATTATTTTTTTGATAAATTTCCGCAAGCTCCGGGTCGATATCTTTATCGGGATTAATTTTTTTTCTTTTCATAGCGGTCAGCAACTGCTTGATATCAAGCTGACGGACAAAGCCCTCGCAGACCTCTAAATAAGCAAAATAACAGTTTTCCGGCAAAAAGCGCGACCAGAAGTCCATAAAATCATTAGGAATTATGGAATGTCCCGTTTCCACCATCTCAGGCCAGTTTTTTTCTCCTACTAGTTCTCTTAATCCTGGTTTTTTCTTTTGCAAAATACAGCGCCCCCTTTTCTGAGATATTTTTTACTTAGTACCGAGAAAAAATTTCATATTTATGATATAATTAAAAATAATTTACGGAAGGAGAATTTTTCTAAATTTTATTGGGCATTAATCCCGCAGCTATCTTATTATTCAACGGAATTGCTGCCATTTTATATTTATTTGTCGCCGGAAGCAAAATTCCTGCATATTTTGCTTCGAGTTTTGCTTTTATTTGCTTCTTTGGTGTGAGAAGGCCAGTTAACTTTAAAAGGGGAGAATGAGGATGGAAGAGAGAAAGATTGTTTTACTTGACAACACACAGTTGGAGATAGGCATGGAATTGGCGGAACCGCTTTATAACCAGCAGGGACTGTTCGTTTTGAAAAAAGGCACTGTTTTAAATGAAAAAATAATCAGCGGTCTCGTTTTAATGGACATCAAGGATATTCCTGTTTGGAAGAAAGAGATTAAAGAGCCGGAAGACAAGCTGGAATTTTTTCAAGAATTATATGAAAAGACTGACAGCTTAATCAATTCCTTCTGGGAGGATGTAAGAAAAAGCAGAAAAATAGATAAGAACAAGGCTTTAGGCATGACAGAGGAAATATTTAAGAATTTCCTTGACCATGAGGAGATAATAAAATATATGGAAAAGACCGAGCAGTATAATCACAGCTTAAATGTAGCCTTAATTGCTTATATGTTTACGAAGTGGCTTAATCTTTCGGAAAATATGGAGAAAGAGCTGATTTTTACTGCCCTGGTTCATGATATAGGAAAATTATTTTTACCGCCGGAAAGACAAAATGAGCATACCGTTCTGGGAGCCAGATTTATGGCTCAGCAGGGAGCGTCAAGAGCTATTCAGCAGGGAATTCAAATGCACCATGCTCATGAAGAGGATGCCGTTATCAAGGCTGAATGGTGGTCGATTCATCCTTTTGCCAAGATAATCGCTATTGCTGATTTTTATGACCATATTATCAATCCGGAAGGCGAGCTGCAAAGCAAATTACAGCCTTTCCGCTTTATTGTTACTCTGGGCAATAACTATTACGGCAA
Organism: bacterium; assembly: GCA_051866555.1. Lineage (GTDB taxonomy): Bacteria > Bacillota > JBJDXG01 > JBJDXG01 > JBJDXG01 > JBJDXG01. The sequence goes on from JBJDXG010000068.1 coordinate 2,839, forward strand.
ATTTGACATCCGTTATATGGAGCTTTTCCTGGCTAAGATCGCTAAGTCCTATATGGGACATGAGGTTATGCTCAGCGATGGACGCAAAGGAAAAATAGTTTTTATCAACCCTAACGCTTTAGCCAGACCAATCGTTCAGACTGAAGAGGGCTTGTTTGATCTTTATCTGGAAAATAAGCTGGAGATCGTTGATGTATATTAAGAATGATTTTGCGGGAAAGGAGACAGAATTATGGAGAAAAATTCAATCTGTTTAGACAGTAAGGAACTGGAAGTAGGCATGGAATTAGCCCAGCCGGTTTACAGCAAATTCGGGATGATGCTTTTAAATAAGGAAACGATTCTTGATGAGAAACAGATAGAAGGTTTGATTCTGCTGGGAATCAAAGATATTTTCGTTGTTCAGGAAGATAATTTTCTGTTTCCTGTTACCGATGATGAAAAAAATGAAGCTGTTTTTCAGGAAGCCTACCAGCAGATTTCCGGAGAGGTGGACAGTCTGTTACAGGAAACCATCAGCAATAAGGTGTTGGATCAGCAAAAATTTATCGATATAAGCAATAATATGATGGCTGATTTCAAACAGCCGGAAACGGTGCTGCAATATATGGCCCGTTTGCAGAGCAGTGATAATATCATTTATAATCACAGCATGAATGTAGCTTTAATTGCCCAGCTTTTCTCGGTTTGGTTTGATTTGCCCGATGTTTTGGGGCGGGAGCTGATTTTTGCCGCTCTGGTGCATGATATTGGCAAAGCCTTTACTGCTCCGGTTCAGGAGGAGCTCCATACCGTAGTCGGGGCTAAGTTTTTGGCTGACCAGGGAGTTTCCAAGGCTGTGCAGATGGGTGTCTTAATGCATCATGAACGGGAGGACGGAACAGGCTATCCGACTAAGAGCAGCTGGTGGTCAATTCATCCTTTTGCCAAGATAATCGCTATTGCCGATTTTTACGACCATGCTACTAATCCGCAGAATATTCTTCAGGAAAAGGTATGTCCTTTCAATTTTATCAAGGTCATGGAAACCTGCCGCTACGGCAAATTTGATATTAAATATTTAGATAAATTTTTATATAAGATCGCTAATTATTGTCTTGGCTCTAAGGTAAGGCTGACTGACGGAAGAGTTGGCAAGCTGGTATTTATCAATCGTCATGCTTTATCTCAGCCGATAGTGCAGCTTAAAGAAGGCTTTCTCGATCTATATCGGGAAAAGGATATACAGATTAAAGAATTATTATAACAAAATAAAAAAAAGATGGCTATTAATAGCCATCTTTTTTATTTTTATAAATAGGGCTGCATAAAGCCTTTAATTGCTTCCAGGTGTTCTGGAGCAGCATCAACCAGCGGCAAACGGGTAGAACCAACCTTGATGCCTTTAAGATTAAGCGCTGCTTTAACCGGAACAGGATTGCTGGTAATAAACAGGCCTTTGAAAACAGGGAATAATTCCAGATGCAAAGCAGAAGCCTTCTTCACATCACCGCTTAGATAAGCCTTAATCATTTCCTGCATTTGGTCGCCTATTACATGAGAGGCTACACTGATTACTCCGGTTCCGCCTACAGCTAAAATCGGCAGGGTCAAGCTGTCATCACCGCTGTAAACCATAAAATCAGGAGCTGTCCCTCTTCTTATCTGAGAAGCCTGCTCTACATTGCCGCTCGCTTCCTTAACCGCTACTATATTAGGAATTTCAGAAAGACGAATAACCGTCTGCGGCAAAATATTAGTGCCTGTTCTGCCCGGTACATTATAAACGATAATCGGCAGTGAGGTCGATTCAGCTACGGTTTTGAAATGCTGATAAAAGCCTTCCTGTGACGGCTTATTATAGTATGGTCCTACCAGCATAGCACCGTCAACACCGATCTTCTCTGCTTCTTTAGTCATGGCAATGCTTTCCTTAGTATTGTTAGAGCCTGTACCGGCAATTACTACAGCTTTACCGGCTACCGCTTCCTTCACTACCTGCCACAGTTTGATCTTTTCTTCCTTAGTCAAAGTCGGTGATTCACCTGTCGTTCCGCAAACTACAATTCCATCAGAACCATGCTCTGCCAAATATTTAGCCAGATTAGCTGCCTGAGTATAATCGACCTCCATCTTATCATCAAATGGAGTTACCATAGCTGTCAGTAAATTTCCAAAATGTTTCACCATGTTTCCCTCTTTTCTCCTAAATGATTTCTTTGCTTACTAAAAGCTCTGCTATCTGAACCGCATTAGAAGCTGCACCTTTTCTCAGATTGTCAGCAACTACCCAGAAATTCAAGCCGTTTTCAATCGTAAAGTCCTCTCTGATCCGGCCAACGTAAACATCATCATGCCCTTCAGCATTAATAGCCAATGGATAAAGCAGCTCTTCCGGATTATCAGCAACGATTACGCCGGGAGCCTTAGACAATAATTCCTTTACTTCGGCTACTGTTAATTTTTTCTCTGTTTCAATGTTTACTGATTCGGAATGTCCGAAAAATACCGGTATTCTGGCTGTAGTAGCTGTAACCTTGATTGAATCATCTTCCATAATTTTTTTAGTTTCATCTATCATTTTCATTTCTTCTTTGGTATAACCGTTATCCATAAATACATCGATATGAGGCAAAGCATTAAACGCAATCTGATGCGGATAAACAGCAACAGTCGGTTCCTTGCCGGCTAAAACCTCTTCTGTTTGTTTTTTCAATAATTCAATGGCTTTCATGCCTGTTCCGGAAACAGCCTGATAAGTTGAAACTACTACTCTTTTAATCTTGGCTGCATCATGCAGAGGCTTCAGCGCTACTACCATTTGAATAGTTGAACAGTT
>JBJDXG010000069.1:0-5627 GCA_051866555.1 bacterium
CTCAATATGACAGCCATGTACCTGCTCACCGGCAGCCCAGTTCTCAAGCTGCCAGTTAAAAATCCGGCTCACTTTTCCGCGGTTAGACAGCACAGCAGCATTATCATCGCCCACATGCAGGGCTAAATTCAGACTGTTATACTGTCCCCTGCTCATCCCGCCCAGTCTAGTGGTAAAGCCATGGTCCAGCCAGTCAAGAGCTGCCAGCAGTCTTGACTGTAAAATTTTTAAACCGTTATCCTCTAAATAAAAAAACTCCTTATTCATTGCCCTCTCCTTTACAAACTCCACAGCGTCTGCACCTTTCCGGCTGACAAATTGCTGTATATTCCTCTTTTAAGGCTTTCTTCATCTCCTGCCATAAATAAGAACGGTTTACCCCAGTCAAAAGAAAATCCCAAGGGAATTTTTCCAGTTCATCACGTTTACGGTACAGATAAAAATCAAGACTTAATCCCCTATCCTCCAGCGCTCTTTTATATACCCCCAAACTGGTCGAAGCATAATTTTCCGCTAAAACAGAACCAAGCCTTCTGTCCCCGCGGGCTAATATTCCCTGCAAAGCCGCCATTCTGGGACTTTCATAATTAAGAAACAGCCCCGACTCCTGGTTTACTCTTTTTTGCAGATATTTTATTTTCTTTTCCAAGTCCTTAACCTGCTCCATAGCCGACCACTGGAAGGGGGTAAAAGGCTTAGGCACAAAAGGCGTTACGCCTAAAATTATTTTTTTTCTGCCCTTATAGGTTAAGCTGTCCCTTAATTTAACGGCTAAGCTAATCATTTCTTCCAGATCCCGTTCCTCTTCGGTAGGCAGTCCGAGCATAAAATACAGCTTTATCTGCGGTATCTGATATTTATTAAACAGAGGAACCATTTTATAAATGGCTTCAGCCGTAATTCCTTTATTGATTACTCGGCGCAGTCTTTCTGAGCCGGCCTCCGGAGCAATAGTTATGCTGCGGCTGCCGCTTTTTACAACCGCCTGCAGCAAGGTCTCAGTCAAAGAATCTACCCTCAGAGAAGAAACAGAAATCTCTCCTCCCCGAGCCGCAATTTTAGCACACAGGGTATCTATTTCCGGATAATCAGAAATTGCTGCTCCTACCAGACCTATCTTATTCTTTAAGCTCAACCCCTTGCTTACCGACTGCCAGACTCGGTCTAAGGAGCGAAAACGGGGCGGACGGTAAGAAAAACCAGCCATGCAGAAACGGCAGTGTCTGCCGCAGCCCCGAGAAATCTCAGTTAAATACATATCGCCAAATTGTGTATTGGGAGTTAAGATAACAGATTCTGTCTCATATTTATCAAGCTCCTTCACCCATTGCCGTTCTATATAATCAGGTGCCTTGGCAAATACCTTATCCCTTTTCTCAATCAGTCCCCGGCTGTCATAGCTTACCTGATAAAAGGCAGGTATATAAACGCCGGACAGAGAAGCTAACTGCTTTAAAATATCGTCCTTTTTCATCCCTGCTTCATAAGCTGCTAAATATTGCTGCAGAAAATCACTCGTAATCTCTTCTCCCTCACCAATGAAAAAAACATCGACTATTTCAGCTAACGGCTCAGGATTAAAAAAAGCGCAGGGGCCTCCGGCAACGATCAAAGGCTGATTCTCGGAGCGTTCTTGACTGTAAAAATCAATTCCCGATAAATCTAAAATTTGCAACAGATTTAAATAATCCAGCTCAAAGGATAAAGAAAAAGCTACTACGGCAAAATTTTTTAACGGTATCTTGCTTTCCCAAGAGAAGAAGGGAAGAGATTTTTTCCGGTATACTGCCAAATCCTTTTTCTCCGGCAGAAAAAAACGCTCACAATCAATTCCCGCCTGAAGAAGACAGGAATAGATGCTTTGAAAGCCCAAATTGGACATGCCTAATTGATAGATATTGGGATACCCCAGCGCTACCTGAGGATAAAGAGAACGATTATTGCTGCTCAACAGCTTTACCTCATCTGCCAGCAAACGGTCTATCTTCTCCTTCAGTTTAACAGTCATATTTACTCCTCCAAATTACAGGCTCATTTTTCAGTCTCGACTGCTTGACATCAATTATTCTTTGATTGCCGGAACCGCGAAAAGCCAGAGACAGATCCCTCTCGGCCTCTAAATACAGTCCGTCAACTAAAACATCTATCAGCTCCATTAAAGCCAAATCCTTGACCTCTTCATACAAATAACCGGTATAGACCCAAATATTCAGCTCAGGCCTTAAAGCTTTTAAATAACCTAAGACCTTAGTCAGGCTTTCAGCCTGCATTAAAGGATCCCCTCCGCTGAAGGTTATCCCGCTATGTAAAATCGTAAGCTTAGACAGCAGAAACTCAGCTAACTCCTTCTCTTCCATCTCTGTCCCGCCTGCAACAGCCTGCAGCTGAGGATTATGGCAGCCCGGACAATGATGCAGACAGCCCTGCAAAAAAACAGTTAGCCTTATTCCCGGCCCGTCACTTACTGATTGTTCTTCTAACCCTGCATAACGTATCATTATTTTACCCACCTCAAAATTATTATATCACAAAAATAACTTTATTCATCACTTGGCCATTTATAAGCTGCATAATACCCTCCCTGAAATCAGATTATAGTTGGTAAAACTGCTCTAACCATGATAAAATAGATATAGTATCTTAAAATAACGGAGGAACATAGATGTCAAGCGAAGATTTAAGAAAAGAATCAGAACGGAGAAGAACATTTGCCATCATCTCCCATCCGGATGCCGGCAAAACAACTTTAACAGAAAAATTACTGCTGCACGGAGGTGCTATACATCTTGCCGGTTCAGTCAAAGCCAGAAAGGCGCAAAAGCACGCTGTTTCCGACTGGATGGAAATTGAGAAGCAAAGAGGAATTTCAGTTACCTCCAGCGTTCTGCAATTCCATTATCAGAATTACTGTATCAATATACTCGATACCCCGGGCCATCAGGATTTCAGCGAAGATACCTACCGCACACTGATGGCAGCTGACAGCGCAGTTATGGTAATTGACGTTTCCAAAGGGGTAGAGGAACAAACTAAAAAGTTGTTCCGGGTCTGCAAGCAGCGTCACATACCTATCTTTACTTTTATTAATAAATTAGACCGTTTTGGAAAAAATCCTTTCGATTTATTGGAAGAAATAGAACAGGTTTTAGGAATCAATGCTTATCCGATGAACTGGCCTATCGGGATAGACGGCAATTATCTGGGAGTCTATACAAGGAAAACCGGAATAGCTGAATTATTTCCCCGCGGCAGTCAAAGCGGACAGAAAGTAGAAGCTACCGTTAAAGGGAAACTGAGCGATAAAAGCATAGCTGAAGCGATAGGAGCTGAAATATCGGCTGCTTTATCAGAGGATATTGAGCTGCTGGATACTGCCGGCAATCAATTTTCCCTTGAGGAGGTAGCCGCAGGAGAATTAACTCCGGTCTTTTTCGGCAGTGCCATGACGAACTTCGGCGTTCGCCCTTTTTTAGAAGAATACCTTGCGTTGGCTCCTGCTCCCGGAGAGCATCAGTCAACCATAGGAGCCATCCGGCCTGATGATGAAGCTTTCTCAGCCTTTGTCTTTAAGATCCAGGCCAATATGAACCCCGCTCATCGGGACAGACTGGCTTTTATCCGCATCTGCTCCGGCAAATTTACTAAGGGCATGAGCGTTTATCATATGCAGGGCGGCAAAACGATCAAGCTGTCCCAGCCGCAGCAGATGATGGCTCAGGAAAGGACCATGGTCGAAGAAGCCTATGCCGGAGATATTATCGGACTGTTCGATCCGGGCATTTTAGGCATAGGTGATACGCTTTGCCTGGAAAAGAAAAAATTCCAGTTTGAAGATTTTCCTCTCTTCCCACCGGAATTATTTGCCCGTGTCTATCCGAAGGACTCAATGAAGCGCAAGCAGTTTCTTAAAGGCATCATGCAGCTTACTCAGGAAGGAGCAGTCCAGGTTTTCCGCCAGCCTGACAGCGCTGTTGAAGCCTTTATCGTCGGAGTAGTCGGCAACTTGCAGTTTGAAGTTTTGGAATACCGTCTGAAACATGAGTACAGCGTTGATCTGGTAATGGAAAGACAGCCTTTTACGGTAGCTAAATGGCTGAGCGGAGAAAAAACCGCCAAAAAAGAATTAAAGGGTATGGACAGCTGTCTTTTCGTGCTTGACCGAGCAGAAAGACCGGTCGCTTTATTCAACAATGAATGGGGATTCAACTGGGCAGAAAAGCAAAACCCGGACACTATATTCTCCAACGTACCGCTGACAAATCAGGAATAAAGACAATGCAAAGCAGCTAGACCAACCTCTAGCTGCTTATCCTTTGGTTTTTTAGTAGTTACCAGCATTTGTAAAATCCAGTTGCCGCGGTCAATTAGCTTATTTCTTACCTTAGAAGAAGAAAAACACAGCTTAAAGAAAGGCAGAAATAAAAACAGACCGGCAAAATTAAAAAACGCATTGCCGTAAAAATCCTGCCAGAAAATACATCCCGGCGCATAGATAAAGGCATCAATTAAAATCAGGGCTATCAAAAAACGTCCGCCGCAGTCTCTGCTGTACCGGGAAGCCTTTTTTAATTCCTTTAAAGTAAAATTACTTTTCTTTTTATTATAAAGATTGATCACCTTATGCTCCACCGCATGATAAGCCGTCAGCTCAGAGCAAAAAATTTTATTGCCCAGAGTAAAACCCAACAGCAATAAAGCATAAAACTCTAAAGTAAAACCCGGACTGACTAAAATTCTGCTCCATAAAGCAGGAAAATAGCTTTTTAAAAACTCCATCTGCAAATTTAAAAGATATACCGAACCGATTGCCGAAGGCAAAAACAAAGCTTTAAGCAAATTTAATTTTTTATCGTTTTCCTGCCAGTTACGGTCTTTGATCTCCAGATGGATTCTATCAGTTTTTTTATTGCGGTATGCTTTTACACACCTGTCCTCCTGCCAAAAAATAATCCCGTCAGGCAATGCCAGACCGCTTTTAATCACACCTAAAGCCTCCTTTGATAGTGTATATCAATTTTTATGTTTCGGCAGGTTGTCTAAATACCAGGTAAAATAAACTTTCTCAATTCAATACGTTCTATTCAAAAAGCTGAGTAGATAAATAACGCTCACCTGTATCCGGCAATAAAACAACTATCCTTTTTCCCTTATTTTCTTCCCGTTCAGCCAGCTTTGTCGCCGCAGCCAGAGCTGCTCCTGAAGAAATTCCGACCAGCAGCCCTTCCTCACGAGAGAGTGCCTTGCCGGCAGAAAAAGCCTCTTCACTGGTAATAGCAATAACCTCATCATAAATTTTAGTGTTCAAGGTTTCAGGAACAAAGCCTGCCCCTATCCCCTGAATTTTGTGCGGACCGGCTTTGCCCAGAGAAAGCACCGGTGAATCACTCGGTTCAACCGCGATAACCTGCAAAGCAGGATTTTTTTCTTTCAAATACTCGCCTGTACCGGTTAAAGTACCTCCAGTACCCACACCGGCCACAAAAAAGTCAACCTTTCCTTCGGTATCCTCCCAAATCTCAGGGCCTGTTGTCTGACGGTGAATTTCCGGATTAGCCGGATTAACAAACTGACCGGGAATAAAAGAATTAGGTATCTCCTCAGCTAATTCTTCAGCCTTGGCAATAGCT
>JBJDXG010000070.1:0-5611 GCA_051866555.1 bacterium
AAGGAAGCTTCTGATTTCATCTGCTTCCTTAAAGCCGCGCCGGATAAAAATTTTTAAAACCGTTTGTGAAAGCTCCGGCAGTTGTTGTTCTAAATCAGCCAATAAATTTTCATCGAACTGAGGTGAAAGCCATTTTTTCTTGATCACCAGAACAATTCACCTCCTAAAATATAATTTTTCTAGCTTAATTATAAGGCATTCAAACCTAAAATACTACTCTAACTTACATCTTCATACACCTTTTGCCCCAAAAATGGACAAAGAAAAAGAAAGTACCCGTTTAAGATACTTTCTTTTTTCTCTCTTAGAAATATAAATCACGTACACCGGACTCAATTTTCTTTAATTCCTCAATCGTCATGGCCTTGACCTTAGGATTAGTTATCACATCAATATTATCAGCGATTACCTTTTCTCCTATTTTCTTAGTTTCTTCATCCGCATAATCCATTAAATACTCTTTGAAGGTCAAAAGCGCATTCGGATGACAGCAGTTTTGAATCTCTCCTGTTTTAGCTAAGGACATAAAGCGGTCTCCCGTTCTGCCCTGACGGTAACACGCCGTACAGTAGCTTGGAATATAGCCCGCTTCACAAACGCTTCTAAGCACCTCATTCGTTGATCTCCGGTCAGCCACCTCAAATTGAGCTGTACTTTCATCACAGTAGTTTTCCCCGCGTTTTTGAGCCTCCAGGAAATCCCAATATCCGCCGACTCCGGTACAGGAACCGGCACTGATTTGCGAAATTCCCAAATCAATGATGCCGTCACGATAATCAGCATATTCTCTGGTCGAAAGGATCATGCCGGTATAAGGCACAGCCAGACGAATAGTTGCTACTATCTTTTTAAAGTCCTCATCATTTACTGCATAAGGGAATTTATTCAAATCTATATCCTCTGCCGCTCTTAAACGCGGTACAGAAATAGTATGCGGACCTACGCCGAATTTTTCTTCCAGATGAAGTGCAGCAAACATCAGAGCAACTACCTCAAATTTAAAATCATACAGACCGAACAAAACGCCCATGCCGACATCATCTATGCCACCCTCCATGGCTCTGTCCATAGCTGTGGTATGATAATCATAATCGCTCTTCGGACCTGCCGGATGCAGTGCTGCATAGCTTTTACGATGGAAGGTTTCCTGGAAAAGAATATAAGTACCGATGCCTGCTTCCTTCAGCTTACGGTAATTTTCCACCGTAGTTGCAGCAATATTGACATTAATTCTTCTAATTGCCCCATTGTCCTTCATCGTCTTATAAATAGTGTCCATTGCTTCCAAAACATACTCTATCGGATTTTCCTTAGGATGCTCACCCAGCTCTAAAGCAATCCGCTTATGGCCCATAGCTTCCAGAGCTTCTACTTCTTTTTTGATCTCCTCCATGGACAATTTCTTTCTCTTGATTCCGCTCTTTCTGTGATAGCCGCAGTAAACACAGCTGTTGACACAGTGGTTGCTGATATAAAGCGGAGCAAACATAACTAATCTCTTGCCGTAGATCTTTTTCTTGATCTCCAGAGCGACTTTAAACATTTTATCTAACAATTCTGGATCTTTTAACTGAATTAAGGTTGCTACCTCCCTTGGGTCAAGCCCCTTCGCTTCACTCGCCTTAGCAATGATCCTTTCCACTTCTTCCCGGGGAGCATCAGCCGTTTCCTGCAATAACTGATTGATCTCATCTTCTTTAATAAAATCAGCAATATATTCCTTATCCATTCATAAAACCTTCTTTCCTATAAATAAAAAGCCTTCCTATCAAAGCATAGGAAGGCTAAATTACCTAAAACGAAATTCCTTGAAGCAGAGACGAACTCTATTTCGCAGAGTACCTTTAACCTCCCTTCCGGTAAGGCGAACCCTAACGGTCAGGCTATTAACTTTACATCTCCATTATAGCAAACCTACTGTTTTCCGTCAAGCTCCAGCCTGGCAAAATTTTTCTGCGCTTCAATCAGAAAACCAGTTGCCTCATTAAAGGAAACGATAGCCTTCTGCAATTCAGCCGCCACCTCAGAAAGGCCATGCTTCTCGCATTTCTCCATCCATTCCTGATAGCTTTCATTATGAGAATAGTTATGCTGAATCCAATGGCCAAGCAAAACCTTTAAAGCTTCCAAATCCTTTTCTCTTTCCGTTTTTCTTTCCATAAAAATTCCCTCCTTATCCGCAGCAGCAATGCACATGAGGATCTAAATAAGGTGACTCCAGACCATACTGCTCTAAAAGCTGACGGTCACATAAGATATCCTTCGTCCTGCCGTCAGCTACGATTTTGCCTTTGTCCATAACGACAACTCTGGTGCAAAGGTCAGCTACCATGCCCATATCATGAGTTGCCACCAGCTTGGTAGTATTAAAGCTCTTCAAGAGCTCAATCAGATTCCGGCGGTTGCGGGGATCAAGATTGCTGGTCGGTTCATCCAGGACAAGCAGCTCAGGACGCATGGAAAGAACAGTAGCTATGGAAATTCTTTTTTTCTGCCCAAAGCTCAGATGATGCGGCAGCTTATCCTGATAATCCTCCATCCCCACCGCCTTTAAAGCCGATAAGGTCCTTGCCTTGACCTCTTCCTTACTAAGTCCCATATTGAGAGGGCCAAAGGCTACATCATCAAATACCGACGGCAAAAAAAGCTGTTCATCGGGATTTTGAAAAACCATGCCGACCAGACTTCTTATCCGGCGAATATTCTTTTCATTGACCTCAAGCCCACAGATGCTGACTTTCCCCCGGCCGCGGTTAATCCCATTCAGGTGCAGAAGCAGCGTTGACTTTCCTGCACCATTAGCTCCTACCAGAGCTACCGACTCACCGGTCTTTATTTTTAGGCTCAGGCCTAACAGAGCCGCTGTTTTATCGGGATAAACGTATTCCAAATTTTCTATTTCAACTACATAATCCATTATTTCACCTCAAACTAAGCACTAATAAAAAAATTCCGGCAGCCAGCAAAAAACCATAATCCCTTTTGCCAAAAGACATCTCCTGCCAGATAGGCATATCACCGGTAAAGCCTCGGGAAAGCATCGCCACATAAATCCTTTCGCTCTGCTCATAGGTACGAATAAAAATGCTGGCAATCAGGGAAGATAAGATTTTCCACTGCCAAAGCTTGCTGCCGCCAAAGTTGCGGGACAGCATAGTCTTTCTGGTATTCTGCACCTGCTCTAAGAAAACAAAAATATAGCGGTACATAAAAGAAATTATCAAAATCATAACCCGGGAAACATACAGCTTTTCCAGTCCCTTTAAAAGCTCAGGAAACTTAGTCGTAGCTGTCAAAGTGATCATGGTCAGAGCTGACAGCCAGGATTTTAAGCTGATACTGCAAAAAAGCATAAGACCCGGCCGGTTCATCTTAAACCAGCCAAGCTGCAGATAATCGTTAGGCAATAATCCGGGCCGCGGCAAGAACGGCAGGAAAATACCGATTATCACAGCAAAGGGCAGAACTACTGCCGATCTTTTTAATAAAACGCTTAAGGGTACTTTGGACAGCAGCATAAAGCCAAGCAGTAAGCCAAAGTAAGCCAGAAATTTATAACTCAAGGGTGATAAAACAAGAATAAAAATCAAAGCAAAAAAAACTATGATCTTGCTTCTGGGATCAAGGCTGTGTAATAAACTGTTTTCGGGATAATATACATCTAATGTTCCGCCCACTGCATCCTCCATTTATCTGAATAAGTAATTCCGCAATTATTTCTTTAAATACTCCTTTAATTTATCGATAGCATCTTTGATTGACAAAAAAAGAGGTCTTGCTTCTATGCCAATCAATTCTATATTAGACGAAGTTATGGGAAGCAGTATTTTGTACGCTTTAGAGGAACTGACTGCTTCTGCCACTTCAGGAGTGATTTCCCCCATCATGCTGTTGGGAATAACAATCGTTAAAGGCCCCATAATCACATCAGCGTCCCGCAGAGAAAATTTAATAGCATTTTCCCCGGTCGCCCCCCTGTTGGCCTTAGCCTTCATCATATTGCCGGTTGCAATCCCATTAGTTCCTAAAACGATTATCTCCAAAGAGGTCGGCATTTCCTGCCTTAAATGACTTACTATCTGACTTCCTATTCCTCCGCCCATACCGTCTATTACCGCAACAATCAAAAAAGTACCTCCTTTGCAGATAATTCTTGTTATAAGTTCGCCGTTCTCCCGACATTTCCTGCTCTAAGGAACAATTTTAATCGGAGTCCCTGTTTCCACTGCATAATACAATTCCAAAACATCAGCATTGCGCATTCTTACACAGCCGTGAGAAACAGACTTGCCGATAGACCACGGCTCATTTGTCCCATGAATACCGTAAGCCGGCCAGCCGTCAGGATGGAAGCCGAGCCAGCGCACTCCAAAAGCCGGTTTCCAGGGTTTTTTTACCTTATTGACTACCTTAAAGCGGCCGAGCGGAGTAGGAGTTGATTTTTTGCCCACCGCAACCGGATACTGTTTGACCAGCTTCCCATTGCAATAAAGTTTTAGCAAATGTTTTTGCTGCTCAATTAAAATAAAATTGCCCTGCACCGGCACAGTAGAAGCTGCGGCAGGCAGAATATCATGCTTAGTCAGACTGTATTCAGAGCCGTCAGTCTGCCAAAGATAACCCTTGGCAATTTTTATTTCCCGCTTTTTTTCCGGACTGACCAAAGCATGGGGAGTTAAAAACAGATCAAAGCTGCCGCACTGTACTGCAACTGACAGAGCCTGACCATCAACCGTTGAAGCAGAACGGTCAAGCCTGCATTCCAAATCTGCTCCCCTACTTAGGGGCAAAATAAGACCAGGCTCTGCGCTGCTGGTCATAATTCCTAAAGACGCTGCCAAGCGCTGATATTCATGCAGCCATTCACTATGGTAATAGATCCCGCTGTCTATAATCTGCTCTACCTTAAAACAAGACAGAAGGCGTTTTGTTCCCCCTATGCTGGCACTGTGCGGATGGCTCAGAATAAGCAGGTCCAGCTTTTTTATTCCCTGCTGCTTAAGACAGCTTACCAGCTTATTTTCCTCTTCCCGTCCGCCGGTATCATATAAAATATTTTTGCCGTCAGCAGTTTCTAAAAGATAGACCTCGCCGCTGTTAAGCGGCAAATGCCAGACCTTAATGAGGGACTTCTTGTCCAAGGCAAAAGCCGGGATAGCTAAAATAAAAATACTCCATACTAAACAAAACAGAACTGATACTTTTTTCATCTCTATCTCCTTTACCGTTTTTTCCTATGGATATGTTCTGCAAGAAAAATTATGCTATAATAGAAAAAAATCAAGGAGTGAATAAAAATGAATTACCGTTTACTGGGTAAAACAGGACTAAAAATTTCCGTTATCGGTTTTGGAGGTATTCCAATCCAGAGAGGTACAGCCGAGGAGGCTGCCAAAGCCTTAGCCCTGGCTAAAAAGCAGGGTATAAACTTCATTGATACCGCCCGGGCCTATACTGTTTCCGAGGAATATATCGGCAGAGCTGTGGAAAAGGAAAGAAAGGACTGGATAATTGCTACTAAAAGCATGGCCCGTTCCAAAGAGGATATGGCCAATGATATCAATATCAGCCTAGGCAACCTGAGAACAGATTATCTTGATCTATATCAGAT
>JBJDXG010000071.1:0-5597 GCA_051866555.1 bacterium
GGTTATTGGCGTTCCTGACAAGCTGCGGGGTGAAGCCTTAAAGGCGGTAGTAGTGCTGAAACCGGGGGCTGAACTACGTGAAAAGGATATTATTAAATATTGCCGCGAGCGCTTAGCTGCTTATAAGGTTCCCCGTCTGGTAGAGTTTATTGCTGAATTGCCAAAAAATGCTACCGGAAAAATTTTAAAGCGTGAATTACATAATACCAGAAAATAACTCTTGTAATTTTCTGAAAAATTATTTATAATAATAATTGTCAGAGGGAAAATATCCTGCTAAGGTTCGTACTGATTATCTAGGATTTAACCACATAGTAAAAAAGGGAGTTCGGGTTCAGAGCCGGATGAAATGCCTTTTTGGAGGAATTCAAAAAGCCTGACAGAGCACCCACCTGTTGAATTTGCAGGTTTAAATTCTAGATCATACGGCTTTGGGCGGGAAAGGTTTGAGAGCTGTATAGCCGAGTGTTATACAGCTCTTTTTTCTGTTTTATCATTAAACCTTAAGATTATGGATAAATATAAGTATCTGTTTTCGGGGGGGGAAGATGATGAAAAGTATTTTATTTGCTGTTTTAACCTCTGTCTGCTGGGGCATAGCTCCTTTTTTCGAAAAGGAAGGCTTGAAGAGGGCAGATCCCTTCATGGTTACTCTTATTCGCTGTTCAATGCTGTTTTTGGTTTCTTTTTTCTGGCTGGCCTGGAACAAAAGATTGCCGGGCCTTATGGAGATGGACCTCAAATCTCTGACCTTTATTGTTTTGGGCGGGATTTTTTCGGCAGTCATAGGCCAGATTACTTATTTTTATGCTTTAAAGTACGGTGAGTCCTGGCAGGTAATTCCGATTGTAGCTTCTTATCCTTTGATTACTGTGGCCTTTTCGCTCGTTTTTTTAGGGGCGAAAATAAGCTTTGACCAATTTTTAGGCATGATTTTGATCATCTGGGGGATTTTTTATTTGCTTTAAAGGGAATGATTTATTAGTGTCAAATACTTATAAAAAAGAGTAAAGGAGTTTGGTGATGAAAAGAATAACCTGTTTATTGCTGCTTTGTTTTTTAGCAGTTAATCTGTTGTCAGGAGCAGCTTATGCTAAGGTGAGAGCAGGCAAGCTGTCCTTTAGCCGTCCGGCGAAGCAGTCGACAGTGAAAATGCTGCCGGCGAAAAAAGCTCCGGTTAAAATCAATACGGCTAAAAAGAAGCAGACGGTAAATAATAATATGACTAAAAATATAATTAAGAAAAGGAATGGCTGGTTAGGCAAGCTGGGCCTTTTGGCCGGAGGAATGTTTTTAGGCAGCATGTTTGCTAATCTTTTGGGCGGCTCACCATTTTTAGCCGGTTTATTAGGCATGGTGTTCAGCGGTATCCTTTTGCTTATTGTTCTGATGGCTTTGTTTTTAATTGTGCGTTTTCTTTGGTGGAAAATAACCGGCAGGGATCGTCGTGATCGCTGGGAGTATAGGAGATAGCTGGATTGGAAGAGAGAAAAAAGGTAGGCTTTGTAACTTTGGGCTGTA
The DNA here is from genome assembly GCA_051866555.1 of bacterium. Taxonomy (GTDB): domain Bacteria; phylum Bacillota; class JBJDXG01; order JBJDXG01; family JBJDXG01; genus JBJDXG01. The sequence goes on from JBJDXG010000071.1 coordinate 1,522, forward strand.
AGGTAAATCAATATGAAACTGAAGCGATGAAAAATGTCTTTCTGGAGCTGGGCTATGATATTGCTGCTGCTCAGGAAAAAGCAGATGTTTATCTGGTCAACACCTGTGCGGTGACGAATCTCAGTGCGGCTAAATCAAGGCAGGCTATTCGCCGCCTGCATAAGAATAATCCTCTGGCTAAGATTATTGTTGTCGGCTGTTATGCTCAGGCTGAACCGGATGAGATCATTGCCATTGAGGGGGTTTCCCTGGTTCTGGGGACTAAGGAAAAGGACAGACTGGCTGATTTTCTGACTAATCTTCCTGCAGAAGGTGCATACTATGTAGGGAACATTAAAGAGGCGACTGAGTTTTCTCAGCTGTCGGCCGGAGACTATCAGGAAAGGACCAGAGCCTTTATTAAAATACAGGAGGGCTGTGAGCAGTTTTGCTCTTACTGCCTGATACCCTATTTAAGAGGCCCGGTAAGAAGCCGTCCTTTGCCGGAGGTGCTTAATGAGGCTAAGCGTTTAGTTAGGGAAGGCTTTGAGGAGATCGTTCTTATCGGTATTCATATCGGGGTGTACGGCGAGGAAAAGGAAGATTATCCTAAACTGGCTGAATTGCTCAGGGAATTGGTCTTGGTTGATGGCTTAAAAAGAATTCGCCTTGGCTCTCTGGAGCCTACTGACTTTGCTGATGAGCTTTTAGAGGTGGTAAGCAATTCGGCCAAGATCTGTCCTCATTTTCATATACCTTTGCAGAGCGGCTCGGATGCGGTGCTGCGGGCGATGAACAGAAGATATGATACTGCATTTTATGCCGGTTTAATAGACCGGATAAGAGAGAAAATTCCTTTGGCAGCCATAGCTACTGATTTGATGGTCGGCTTTCCCGGTGAGACAGAGGCTGATTTTCAGTCAATAGTATCGTTTGTAAAGCGGATTAATTTCAGCCGAATCCATGTTTTCCCTTATTCGAAAAGACCGGGGACTCCGGCAGCGGTTATGCCGGGTCAGATACTTACTAAGGAAAAAGAGAGAAGAAGCCGCATCATTCGCAGTCTGGCTTCGGATTTGGCCCGGCAGTATGCCGAGAAATTTGTAGGCAGAGTGGAAAAGGTTTTGGTTGAGGACGAAAAATCCGGACTGCTGGAAGGTTTAACGCCTCATTATATAAGAACCTTTTTCCCGGGCTCGGCCGAATTGATTGGCAGGATTGTACCGGTAAAAATTACAGAGGTGAGAGAAGGCTTGTTGTATGGAGAAAGAGCTGCAGATTTTACAGAATGATTTAAAAAGATTACAGGATTATTATCTGGTGCGCAAAACCAGACAGGAGGATTTGCAGCTGGCCTTGCAGCGTTTAGAGGCTGATTTGCTAAAGCTGCATGAGCAAAAGGATATTTTAGAACAGGTAGCCTGTGTATTGCAAAAGACAGCTGAATTTTCCCGCGAGCAGGCTAAGGAGCAGATAGAGTGGCTGGTTACTAATGCACTTCAGGCTGTTTTCGGCGGTGATATTGCCTTTGTCATTGAATTGCGTCAGGTCAAGAACAGGACAGAGGCTGACTTTTTTGTCCGGTCTGTTTATGAAGGCGTTGAGGTCAAGGTAAGGCCGGAGCAGTCACGCGGCGGAGGGATCGTTGATATCATAGCTTTGGCACTTCGCTTTGCTATGCTGCATCTTTTTCAGCCTGCCATAGCCGGTCCGATTATTTTAGACGAGCCGGCCAAGCATGTCAGTGAGGAATACGTCGCTCAGGTAGCGGAATTTTTGCGAAATATCAGTAATTATTTTGACCGGCAGGTGATTATGGTAACTCATAACAGCTACTTGAGTGAAGCGGCAGATACGGCTTATCGGGTTGAAATGAGGGAGGGCAAAAGTCAGGCTGTAAAAATAAAATAAAAAATTTCAAAAGACAGCTTGACATTTTCTCCAACTTACTTTATAATAATACAAGTCAGCGGGTTTTAAACTGCTTTAAAAATTTAATATGGCGGGTGTCGCCAAATGGTAAGGCAAAGGATTGTGGCTCCTTCATTCGTGGGTTCGATTCCCATCTCCCGCCCCAATTATTACTTCAGTATTGTAAATGCTGGGGAGTCGCCAAGCGGTAAGGCACGGGACTTTGACTCCCGCATGCGTAGGTTCGAATCCTGCCTCCCCAGCCAAAACATGGGCCATTAGCTCAGTCGGCAGAGCACTTGACTTTTAATCAAGGTGTCGATGGTTCAAATCCATCATGGCTCACCATAATGCGGGAGTGGCGGAATTGGCAGACGCACTAGACTTAGGATCTAGCGGGCAACCGTGGGGGTTCAAGTCCCTTCTCCCGCACCATTTCTTAAAAAAATATGTCAGACGTTCCCCCGGTTAGGTAACCGGGGTTTTGTTGTTGTATCAAAAAACAAGGAGGAAAAAATTGATGAAAGTAGAAATGCAAAAATTAGATGGCGGCAAAGTTTTATTGGAAATAGAAGTACCTGTGGAAGAGGTAAATTCAGCTTATGCCACTGCTTACCGCAATATAGCGAAAAAGGTTAATATCCCTGGCTTTAGAAAGGGTAAAGCGCCAAAGCAAATTTTAAATATGCATATCGGCAAGGAAGCTATCAAGGAAGAAGCTTTCCGTTATATCCTGCCAAAGGCTTATTATAAAGCTATTGAAGAAAATAATGTAGAGCCGGTAGATCAGCCTGATATTGATTTAGTCAATTTAGAGGAAGGTCAGGCTTGTACCTTTAAGGCTACTGTACAGGGCCTGCCTGATGTAGAGCTTGGCAACTATAAGGAGCTTGACATCGTTAAGGAAGCGGTAGAAGTAACTGATGAAGCGGTAAATGCTGAATTGGAAGCTATGCAGAAGAAAAATGCTACTTTAGTACCGGTAGAAGACCGTACAACTATCCAAGAGGGAGATACCATCAGCCTGGATTTTGCCGGCTTTATGGACGGTGAGCCTATTGAAGGCGGCAGTGCTGAAGGCTATGCGCTGGAAATCGGTTCTCACTCTTTCATTCCCGGCTTTGAGGAACAATTAGTAGGGATGAATATCAATGAAGATAAAGAAATTGAAGTAACCTTCCCAAGTGATTATCATAAAGAGGATTTAGCCGGCAAAGATGTAATATTTAAAGTAAAGGCACATGATATTAAGGTTAGTGAAGCTCCGGCTTTAGATGATGATTTTGCTAAAGATCAGGGAGAATTTGAGACCCTTGATGCATTGAAAGCTGATATTAAGGAAAAGCTACAAAAACAAGCTGAATTAAACAGTGAACGTGTTTATATCGAAAAAATCATTGATGCTGTAGTTTCTGGTGCTAAGGTAGAACTGCCGCAGGTAATGATCGATAATGAAGCTCGGATGATTCAGGAAGAATTTGAAGAAAGACTGAAATATCAAGGCTTTTCTTTAGCACAGTATCAGGCAGTATCTGGAGCTAATATGGATAAATTAAAAGAACAGTTTGCTAAGGATGGAGAAAGAAGAGCTAAGACTAATTTAGTTTTGGAATCAATTGCTAAAGCTGAAGGCTTCAAAGCTGATGATGCAGCTATTGATGAAGAAATCGAAAGCATATCTAAGGTAGTTAATAAACCGGCAGCAGAAATTAAAAAATATTTCTTAATGCAGGGAGATATGGCAGGATTGAAGAGAGAAATCCTTCGTAAGAAAGCTTTGGAGTTTTTACAAGGAAAAGATGCCTAAAATCTAACTGACTGGGAAGGAGACAGCAGTGATGAATTTAATACCTATGGTAGTGGAACAAACTAATCGTGGAGAAAGATCTTATGATATTTATTCTCGCTTATTAAAGGAAAGAATCGTCATGATCGGGACAGAAATCAATGACAGTGTAGCGAGCTCGGTCGTAGCCCAGCTGCTTTTCTTGGAAGCTGATAATCCTGACCGTGATATCAGCATCTACATCAACAGCCCCGGCGGTGTGGTTACTGCCGGAATGGCTATTTATGACACCATGCAGCACATCAAGCCTGACGTTTCAACTATCTGTCTGGGACAGGCGGCATCAATGGCAGCTTTGCTGCTGGCTTCAGGTGCGCCCAAGAAACGGATTGCTTTGCCC
>JBJDXG010000072.1:0-3048 GCA_051866555.1 bacterium
ATTAAGCCCATCATTTCCACATGAGCCGGTACAGAGGAAGAGCCGGCAAACTGAGCATCGGAGTGCATTCTGCCCATAGTATCAGTCATTCCGTAGGAAGCAGGTCCTGCTGCCATGTTATCAGGATGCAGAGTACGTCCTGTTCCTCCTCCGGAAGCAACAGAGAAATATTTTTTCCCCTGGTCTACACATTGCTTTTTATAAATACCGGCTACCGGATGCTGAAAACGAGTAGGATTAGTAGAATTTCCGGTAATGGAAATATCAACATCCTCTGCTGTCATAATAGCTACCCCTTCAGTAACATCATTGGCACCATAGCATCTTACCTGACCGCGTTCTCCCTTGGAATAAGCAATCGTTTCTACTACCTTCAGCTCATTTTTAGCATAATCATAATCTGTCTGCACATAAGTAAAGCCATTAATCCGGGAAATAATTTTAGCTGCATCCTTGCCCAGCCCGTTAAGAATAACTCTTAAAGGTTTCTGTCTTACCTTGTTGGCCGTTTTAGCAATCCCAATAGCGCCTTCAGCCGCAGCAAACGATTCATGACCGGCCAGGAAAGCAAAGCACTCAGTTTCTTCACTCAAAAGCATAGAAGCAAGATTGCCGTGTCCCAGACCTACCTTGCGGGCATCAGCCACTGAACCGGAAATGCAGAATGCCTGAAGTCCCTCTCCTATGGCAATAGCTGCATCAGCAGCCTTCACACAGCCCTTTTTCAGAGCAATAGCCGCTCCCAGAGTATAAGCCCAGCACGCATTATCAAAGCAGATAGGCTGGATGCTTCTTACAATTTCATCTACCGCTAAACCTTTGTCTGTACAAGCTTTTTTTACTTCATCCAAACTGCTGTAACCATATTTCTGCATTACCGCAGTAATATTATCAATTCGGCGTTCATAACCCTCAAATAATTCCATTATTCTTCGTCCCCTCTTTCTTAAATTATTCCTGACGCGGATCAACGTATTTTACAGCTTCATCAAAACGTCCGTATTGTCCGGCAGCTTTTTCCAAAGCTTCTTTAGGCTCAGTTCCTTTTTTTATCATATCCATCATCTTGCCAAGATGAACAAATTTGTACCCGATAATCTGCCCCTCTGCATCAAGTCCCAGCTCTGTAACATAGCCTTCTGCCAACTCTAAATAACGCGGACCTTTATTTAAAGTACCATACATCGTTCCTACCTGACTGCGCAGACCCTTGCCCAAGTCATCAAGACCGGCACCAACCGGCAGACCGCCTTCGGAAAAAGCTGACTGAGTTCTGCCGTAAACTATCTGCAAAAACAGTTCCCGCATAGCAGTGTTGATAGCATCGCATACCAAATCAGTATTTAGGGCTTCTAAAATAGTCTTGCCCGGTAAAATCTCAGAAGCCATAGCTGCTGAATGGGTCATACCGGAACAGCCTATCGTTTCCACCAATGCTTCTTCTATAATGCCGTTTTTTACATTAAGAGTCAGCTTGCAGGCCCCCTGCTGCGGAGCACACCAGCCAATTCCATGAGTAAAGCCATTGATGTCTTCAATATTCTTAGCTTTTACCCATTTTCCTTCTTCCGGAATAGGAGCTGGCCCATGATTAGCACCTTTGGCTATACAGGTCATTTCATTTACCTTCTGTGAATAGATCATCTTTCATTCCTCTTTTCATAAAAAAATAAAGGGTTTACCTTAAATTTAATAACTTATTTAATTTATCTCTGCAAAAAATCTGTTACAAAGTCATTTTTTATTTAAGCTTACTTCGCAAATATATTCGACATAAAAAAGAGAAAACCTTGTTCAAACAAACATTTTAATTAATAAAAATTAATGTTATAATAATAAATATCAGCTCAGAGCTTAAAACAACTAGGAGGAAAAACTATATGAGCAACTCAAAATTATGGACTAAAGATTTTTTACTCGGTACGTTTATCAATTTTTTTCTTTTGTTTAACTATTATTTATTAATGGTTATCATAACGGCTTACTCAATAGAGCATTTTCATGTATCTCACAGCATTGCCGGCTTAACTGCCAGTATCTTTATCATAGGAGCTTTAGTAGCCCGCTTTTTCAGCGGCAAATGGATAGAGCAGATCGGCAGGAAAAAAATGCTGCTCAGCGGAGTGCTTATTGAATTAATTATGTCGATTACTTATTTTTTTATCAATGGAATAGAAAGCTTATTTATAATCCGCACTTTACATGGCATGGCTTACGGCATGGCTTCTACCGCAATAAGCACAATAGTTACCAGTATAGTGCCTAAAGACAGACAGGGAGAAGGCATCGGCTATTATATGCTGAGCATTACTATGGGCTCTGCTGTTGGTCCTTTTTTAGGCATTTTTTTAATTCAGCATGGTGGATTTCCCGTTATTTTTACCGTTTGCACCGGTATCATTATGCTGTGTTTACTTAATGTAATTTTTCTTTCTGTGCCCAAGGTCAACATAGAGAAAATAATACCAGTTGAAAAAACAAAATTTAATCTTAAAGACTTTTTTGAAATTAAAGCTGTTCCTATCAGTCTGGTTTGTGCTTTAATCTTTTTCTGCTACTCAAGTCTTCTTTCTTTTTTAGCTTCTTTTACTAAAGAACTGCATTTACAGACTGCTGCCAGCTTCTTTTTTACGGTCTATTCCTTAGCAATTCTGATTTCCCGGCCATTTACCGGCAGATTATTTGATAAAAAAGGAGAGCTGGTCACTATGTACCCGGCCTTTCTGTCGTTCCTGTTAGGGATGATAATCTTAAGTCAAACCCATTGCGGTCTGACTCTGCTTACAGCAGGAGCATTTTTAGGTTTTGGCGTAGGCGTTATTCAATCCAGCGGATTAGCTATTGCTGTTCAGTCAATACCGACAGAAAGATTGGGACTGGTTAATTCTACTTTCTATATCTTTATAGATACCGGTGTTGGTTTAGGACCTTTACTGCTGGGAACTTTAATTCCTTACTTAGGTTATCGGGGAATGTATTTTTCCATGTCAGCAATCACTATCTTTGCTGCCTTTTTATACTATCTGGTATGGAAAAGAAAACAAAAAA
>JBJDXG010000072.1:3148-5591 GCA_051866555.1 bacterium
ATCACTATCTTTGCTGCCTTTTTATACTATCTGGTATGGAAAAGAAAACAAAAAATAAAAGCACCGAAAATTCCTTTAAAAATTTAGTGCGACAGCCCCTTAAAGACTTTTTCTATAATTTATGGTAAAATTAAATAGAGCCTTGGGAAGGCACTCCCAAAGCTCTAAAAATTGAATAAGGAGGTGATACCATGTATCTAGAAATAGGATGCGTCAAAATCTTTATTTCTAGTGAGTTCGTATTTTGGATCTGTATAACCATAATGCGACTCCATGGATAACCAAAGTCCTTATCCAGCCAGAACGTCCTGCTGCAACAGGGCGTTTTTGGTTTCTGTTTAGTATATGAATATTATAACCTAAATATTTACCGTTAGCAATGAAATTATTATTTTTGTAATAATATCTACTCTGCCTTTTCCGGTTGAGCTTCCTGAGTTTTTTCTTCTTTATTAGCAGCTTTGCTTTCCTTGCCTTCAACTCTTACATAGCTGACAGCATTTCTTAAAAACTCGATCTCTACATTATTGGCAATTTTTAAAATTACGGTCTGATCTCCCTTGAAGCCTGTAACTGTACCGTACAGACCGCCAATCGTAGTCACCTTATCTCCCTTTTTCAAATTATTGACCATCGCCTGATGCTTCTTTTGCTTTTGCTGCTGCGGACGAATTAAAAGGAAATAAAACATCACAAACAAAATAATCATCGGCATAAACTGAACTATTAATTTTGAATACTGAGCCATTAGATTCCATCCTTTCTTTTTCTCTGCTTATATTTATTCTCTTTGAATTGCCAAACTCCTTTAACGATTGCCATATTTCAGTAAAAAGCGTTCGGAAAATTCGGCAAAGCTGCCTTCTGCCAGAGAGCTGCGTATTTTTTGCATCAGCTCCAATAGAAAATGCAGATTATGAATCGTAGCCAGCCTTAAACCTAATATTTCTCCGGCTTTAAATAAATGCCGCAAATAAGCCTTAGTATAATTGCGGCAGGTATAGCAGCTGCACTCCTCATCCAAAGGTGTAAAATCCTCTGCATACTTGGCATTTTTAATCACTACCCGGCCATTATTAGTGAAAAGCGTGCCATTACGGGCAACTCTGGTCGCCAATACACAGTCAAACATATCTATTCCCCGTCTTACACCCTCTATCAGATCCTGCGGCGAGCCTACTCCCATTAAATAGCGCGGTTTATTCTCCGGCAAAAGCGGCACTGTATAATCCAGAACCTCATGCATCAGCTCCTTCGGCTCACCGACACTTAAGCCGCCAATAGCATAACCGGCAAAATCAAGTGCCGTTATCTCCCGGGCACTCTCTTCCCTTAAATCACGGTAAGTCCCGCCCTGCACAATGCCGAACAGAGCCTGATCCTCTCTGGTATGAGCTTCCTTACACCGTTTAGCCCAGCGCGTCGTTCTTTCCATAGAAGCCTTGGCATATTCATAGGTCGCCGGATAAGGCGTGCACTCATCAAAAGCCATGATAATATCCGCCCCTAAGTCGCTTTCTATCTCCATAACGCTCTCCGGACTTAAAAAATGCCTGGAGCCGTCAAGATGAGAGCGAAACTCTACCCCTTCTTCTTTTATTTTTCTCAAATCACCCAGACTGAAGACCTGAAAGCCGCCGCTGTCGGTAAGAATAGGCCTGTCCCAGTTCATAAACCTGTGCAGTCCGCCCGCTTTAGCTATCAGCTTATGTCCCGGACGAAGATAAAGATGATACGTATTGCTCAAAATGATCTGAGCCTTGATGGCTTTTAACTCATCAGGAGTCATCGCCTTTACCGTCGCCTGAGTACCCACCGGCATAAAAATCGGTGTCTCTATTATGCCATGAGTAGTATGTACTCTGCCCAAACGACCTTTAGTTGCAGAACATTTTTTCAGCAGTTCATATTTTAAAGCCTGACTCATCATACCCCTCCTTAAACAAAATTAAAGCAGCAGCATCGCATCGCCAAAGCTGAAGAAACGATATTTTTGCTGCACAGCTTCCCTGTAAGCCTCTAAAACAAATTCCCTGCCGGCTAAAGCCGAAACTAACATCAATAAAGTTGACTTCGGCAAATGAAAATTAGTAATCAGACCGTCTATCACCTGAAAAGGTATACCGGGATAAATAAAAATATCGGTCCAGCCTGACTGTTCCTTCAGTCCGCCGTTCCTGGCCGCTGACTCCAAAACCCTGGTGCTGGTCGTCCCTACCGCAATGACCCGCTTGCCGCAAGCCTTAGTCTGCATAATCAAATCAGCCGTTTCCTGACTCAGATGATAATACTCAGCATGCATTTTATGCTCAGCTATCTCCTCTGTTTTTACCGGCCTGAAGGTCCCCAGTCCTACGTGCAGAGTAACGAAGGCTTCGTTTATCCCCCTGTTCTTCAAATCCTGCATCAGCTCCCTGGTAAAATGAAGTCCGGCAGTAGGGGC
>JBJDXG010000073.1:0-5584 GCA_051866555.1 bacterium
GAAATTTCACTAGACTTTAAACCTTCATGGTTTCTTGCATACACATTTTAAATTTAACTAAAGATTTAAGAATTTTACCAAAAGAGACCTTCATGATCTCGCTGATTAAATTATATTATTAAAATGACATAATGTCAAGAAAAATCTGAATTCAGTGCTTGCTTACTTTATAAAAATTATTTTTTTAAGTAATAATAAATATTGAGTTATCAGGTGGATTTTATTTCGTCATAATGAGGAGAAGAAGTATGAGTGATGAAGAAGTTATACGTAAAATTCAGCAGGGAGATAAACGGTTATTTGATATTTTAATGGAACGGTACAGGAGGAAAATTCAGCTTTTAGCCTGGAGGATGCTGGGCAATCAGGCTGATGGTGAAGATTTAGCTCAGGAGATTTTCCTCAAGGTCTATAATAAAATAGATAAATTTAATTTTCTTTCGCGGTTTTCTACCTGGCTTTATCGGGTAGCCCTTAATTCCTGCTATGATTATCTGCGTAAAAAACGACCCTGTATTACAGATATAGCCTTAGAAAATCTGGATTTATCGGTGCCCGGTCCGGAGAAGCATTTTGAAAGCCAAAGTTCGCTTAAAATGATCAATCAAGCGATAAACAGACTGCCGGCTAAGAGCAGAGCTATAATTATTTTGCGTTTATATCAGGATTTGAATTATCAGGAAATAGGAGAAATACTTAAAATTAAGCCGGAGACTGCTAAAATGCGTTATTATCGGGCGAAGATTAAATTGCAGGAGGAATTAAAAAATATCTTTCTGCTCAATTGAATTGACCGAAACTGCAAGAAGAAAAAAGGATTTTTACGGCTTATCCCTAATTAATATTTATAATATAAAAAAGAATTGGGGAGAAGTAATGGCTGGGATAGGATTTACAATTGAATGTCGTGTTTGCGGTAAAACTGTAAAGAGAGGGACTTCTTTTGGCATTATGCATGGATTTCTTTGCTATGACTGTTATTTTAAATGTCAGGCTTGCTTAGAGAAAAGACAGGAGCCCTGCGGCAAGTGCGTATTGGAAGAAGCAGATAAAGAAAAGGTATTAGAATATTAATGGCAGATGGTTTTATTTTAGTAAATAAGAAAACCTCCAAGCAGAACAATTTTACTGTTTGGAGGTTTTTGTCTAATTATTTTGCGTGAGTAGGACGATAATAAGCTTTTTTATGAGAGCAAAGTGGGCATAGTTCAGGAGGCTCATTGCCAGTTACTATATAGCCACATACACGACAACGCCATTGGATAGGTTTTTCCTTTTTAAGCAGTGTACCAGCTTCTAGTTCTTTTAAGGCAGCTTGGAATACTTCTGAATGATGCTTTTCAACTGAAGCTATTTTTTCACATAGAGCAGCAGCAGCTTCGTCTCCTTCTTCTTTAGCAACCTTAGCGAATTCAGGATACATGCTTTGGTATTCTTCATCTTCACCAGCGATAGCTTCTTTTAGGTTTTCAGCAGTTTTACCAATACCTACAGCTGTTCTCAATAAGATTTTAGCATGATATTTTTCGTTTTCAGCTGCTTCTCTGAAAATTTCAGCTACTTGCTGCCATCCTTCTGCTTGAGCTACTTCTGCGAAGAAAGTATATTTATTGCGAGCTTGACTTTCTCCGGCAAAAGCGGCCATTAGATTTTTTTTAGTTTGTTCTCCCATAATAAAACCCCCTTTATAATTCTGAATTTTGTTGGAAAATATCAACCTGATAAATATTATAGCAGATTTTAGTTTAAATGACTAATCTATTTTTTGCTGTCTATTTGGAGAAATTTAAAGGAAAGGATTAATAAAGAGGAAAAAAAAGCTAAAGTTAGAATTTATATTTTATATTATAAAAGGGGGAAATCAATGAAAAGAAATTATTTTACCTGGAATTATTTCCGTAAGCTGTTATTAATTATTTTAGGGAGCTTTATTTTGGCTTTAGCGGTAAATAATTTTTTGGTGCCTAATCATCTTTTAAGCGGCGGCTTTACCGGCATTGCTATCCTGCTTTATTATTTTTTAGGCTGGCCTACTGGTATTTCTTTATTTATTTTAAATATTCCTGTTTTTATCTTAGGCAGTAAATATGTCAGTCCGCGTTTTGCGGTCTTCAGTTTGCTGGCTATGAGCTTGTTTTCTTTTTTTATTGAATTGACGAAAACACCGGTTATTCAGCTTAATGATGTTCTGCTGGCAGCCATTTTCGGCGGTATACTGAATGGCCTTGGCATAGGTCTGGTCTTTCAGGGCAGAGCCTCCTTCGGCGGGACGGATATTATTGCGATTATCGGCAATAAGTATTCTTCTTTAAGTATCGGTTCTATTTTGCTCAGCGCTAATATTTTGATTTTGCTCGTGTATGCTGTTTCCTTTGATATTAAGATGGCTCTTTATACGATGATAGGAATGTACACCTCTGCTAAGCTGATAGATTATGTACAGGAAGGTATAAATCACCGCAAAAGTGTAATTATTGTTTTCGATCAGGCGGCAACCTTAAAAGAATCAATCCTGCGCCGGTTAAAAAGGGGATAGACCTTTCTGCATGGGGAAGGAGCTTATACGCATAATCAAAAGGAAATTATTTACTGCATAGTTAAGACTCGTGAGCTGCCTAAATTAAAAGATATTATTATTGAGATTGATCCCAAGGCTTTTATGTCGGTCAGTGACACTAAGGAGGTTTTGGGCAAAGGTTTTTATCAGGAGGGCTTTAAATAATTATTTTTTGTGATGAAAAATAAGAAATTAGAGATAATAGGAATGAAGGGAAGGTAGAGACTATGCAGGACAATATGCAGGATATATTTTTTATTATTATCTTAATTTTGGTCAATGCTTATTTTGCCGCCTCGGAAATTGCTCTTATCTCTGTTCGTCAGGTTAGAGTCAGGCAGTTAGCGGATAAGGGGGACAAAAGAGCTAAGCGCTTAAATAAGCTGTTGGATAATCCGAGTCATTTTTTATCCACTATTCAGGTTGGGATCACCTTAATGGGATTTTTAGCCAGTGCTGCGGCTGCTGTTGGTCTTTCCAGCAGTCTGGCAGAGCTGTTAAAGCAGGTGCCTTTGCTGGCTCCCTTTGCTGATCCGCTGGCTTTGGGAATAGTTACGGTAATTACAGCAGGGCTGACTCTCCTTTTTGGGGAGCTGATTCCGAAAAGAATTGCGATGCAGAGAGCGGAAAAAATAGCTTTGTTTGTTGTGCCGCAGATAGATATACTGGCTTTGCTCGCCTCACCGGTAGTAAAGGGCTTAAGCTTTCTGACTAATATATTTGTCCGGCTGTTGGGCGGTTCGCCGGAAGAGGACGGCAATAAATTAACTGAAGAGGAGCTGCGTCTCCTTTTAACAGAGCAGGAAAACCTGCTTGATGAAGAAAAAAATATGATTGAGAGCATTTTTGAATTTGCGGATACTATGGCGCGGGAGGTCATGATTCCGCGGACCGATATTAATGCGGTAAAGGATACGGCTACTCTGGCCGAGATCGTAGAGCTGGCTGACCAGACCGGCAATTCCCGTTTCCCGGTTTATCGGGAAACTATCGACCAGATAGAGGGGATTTTGGCAGTTAAGGATATTATGAAGCTTCTGGTGCAGAAGAAAGAAAAAGTGGAACTGAAAGAGCTTTTGCTTCCTGCTTATTTTGTGCCGGAAACTAAGAATGTGGTAGAGCTGTTTCAGGAATTAAAAAACCGCCGTCTGCATATGGCCATGATCGTTGATGAATACGGCGGCATTGCCGGTTTAGTTACGATTGAAGATCTGGTTGAGGAGATCATGGGAGATATTAATGATGAGCATGATCCGAGGGAAGATGAAATCAGAATGCTTAATGAAAATCAAGCCCTGGTCAATGGTGTAATCAATGTGGAGGATCTTAATGAAAAATTAGAGATAGAGCTGCCGGTGACTGATTATTATGAAACCCTGGGCGGATTTATCCTGGATCATTTGGGCAGGATTCCTTTAGTCGGGGAAGAGATAGAATACGACCGGATTAAGATTAAGGTGGAGACCATGCAGGACAATAGAATTGTTTTGGTTCGTCTTACCACAGCTAAGGTTAAAAATCTGTTGGAAGAGTAAGAGCTTGAATATTGAATTTTGAAATGTTAAAATTAAGAGAACGGGAATAAGCAAGAATTTGATGGATTGGGAGGAACTGAGTTTGGTATTAGCGGAAATGCTGGCTGAAAGTGCAAGAAAATATCCTAAAAAATATGCTTTGATCAGTCAGGAAAAATTTTTAACTTATGAAGAATTAGAAAGAGAAGTGAAAAAAGCAGCGGCTGCCTTAAAACGTTTAGGAGTAAAGAAGGGTGATGCGATAGGGCTTTTGCTGCCTAATAATTTTCAGTTTGTTATAGCCTATTATGCAGTTGCTTATCTGGGCGGCATTATCGTACCTATGAATATTATGTTTAAGCCTTTGGAGATTACTTATATTATGAATAATGCTCAGGCTAAACTTTTAATTACTACTGAAGCCTTTGCGAAAAATGCTTTTCAGGCTAAAGCTGATATTCCTTCGCTGGAACATATTTTAGTTAAGGGTAGCAGTGAGTATGGACTTAGGTGGGAGGAACTGCTGGAGCGGGAAACTGACGACCTTGCGGCTCCGGCTGTAGAGGAAGATGATGTGCTGATCTATCTTTACACCTCCGGCACTACCGGAAAACCTAAGGGAGCTATGCTTACTCATGCTAATTTGTATTATAATGCTCTGGGGATGGCTCAGCGCTCTCAGGCTTCGGCAGATGATACCTATCTCTGTGTGCTGCCGCTGTTTCACACCTTTGCTGCTACCTTCTGCATGAATACCCCGCTTAGTCAGGGCGGCACTATTGTTTTAATGGAGAATTTTATCCCACAGACTTTGTTGAAGAATATTGACCGATATAAAGTAACTATCTTTACGGCTGTGCCGTCTATGTATACGGTTATAGCTAATATGGACATTAAGGACATTGATTTAAGCAGTATCAGGCTTTGCATTTCAGGAGGAGCTTCTCTGCCGGTAGAGATAATGCAGAAGACGCAGCAAAAATTGAATTGCGTTGTTCTGGAGGGCTATGGACTTTCCGAAACCTCTCCGGTAGTGACCTTTAATCTTCTTGATAAGGTTAAGCCGGGCTCTATTGGGGTTGCTCTGGAAGGTATAGAGACTAAAATTTTTGATGATAATGATCAGGAATGTCCGCTGGGCACAGTGGGGGAGATCGTTGTAAAAGGGCCGAATGTAATGAAAGGGTATCTCGGTCTGCCGGAAGAAACTGCTAAAGCCCTGAAGAATGGCTGGCTGCATACCGGTGATTTGGGCAGAATGGATGAAGACGGCTATATTTTCCTGGTTGACCGGAAAAAGGATCTGGTTATCGTGGCCGGCTTAAATGTTTATCCGCGTGAGGTAGAAGAGGTCATTTATACTCATCCAGCTGTTTTGGAGACTGCGGTTATTGGCGTTCCTGACAAGCTGCGGGGTGAAGCCTTAAAGGCGGTAGTAGTTCTGAAGCCGGGGCTGAACTCCGTGAAAAGGATATTATTAAATATTGCCGCGAGCGCTTAGCTGCTTATAAGG
>JBJDXG010000074.1:0-23852 GCA_051866555.1 bacterium
GGAATAAAAAACAAGGCTAAATTCCTTAACAGCAGATCACTTAACTCTTTAATCCATTCCAGCTTAATCAGTTTAAAGCATAAACAGAATAACAAAAGCAGCATACCAACAATATTTCCCGGCAAAGTGGTATGCAGTAAACGATGAACAGCTTCGCCTAAAAAACAGATAATACCTAAAATTAGAACTTCAAATAACCAATTCATAACTGCATCCCCCATTTTCTATTTAGTATTATAACTCAAAATAAGGAAAAAATAAAATAAATATAAAAAAATAAATCTACTAAACGTTAACAGATT
This sequence comes from bacterium, assembly GCA_051866555.1. Lineage (GTDB taxonomy): Bacteria > Bacillota > JBJDXG01 > JBJDXG01 > JBJDXG01 > JBJDXG01. The sequence continues at coordinate 303 of JBJDXG010000074.1, forward strand.
AATATATACTAACCTGTTAATAAACGTATTAGTAGATTTTTAGCTCTGCACTATTGCTTTAAAGGAAATTAATTCAATATCTTTTTATCAACAATGCCGATCAGCTGTTCAATCTCCGGCTTAGTAATCTGAGCAAAGGCCCCCAGACTTTCACCCTTCCGTTTCATCTCTTCATTAATCAAAGAAGAGAAAATAACTACCGGAAGATCCTTTAATAACGGATCCTCTTTAATCTTTTTCGTTAAGTAGTGGCCATCCATCTTCGGCATTTCTATATCAGTCACTACCAACTGAACATGATCAGTGATAGGTCCGCCCTTCTTAACCATTTCCTCTAACTCATTCCATGCCTCTTCTCCATTTTCCTTAGCAATTACATTATAACCGGCCGTAGCTATAGTATCATGCAGCAGATTTCTTAACATCTGAGAATCCTCAGCAATCAGCAGCGTCTTTGTCTTCCGCTGTTCAAACATATCAGACGTTACTTCCGGCACCGCAGTCATTTTAGCATTGATCTCCGGATTAAGCTCAGCTAAAATCTTTTCAAAATCCAGAAGCACGATCAAGCGGTTATCCATCTTTACAATACCGATAACATAATCAGAACCCACAATAGCCGGAGCAGGTTCCATCTGAGCCCAGGAAATACGGTAAATCCGGCTTACCTCTCCTACTTTAAACCCGACAAAATAGTTGTTCAGCTCACAGACAATTATCTTGCCTCCCGTTTCTATCTCCGGCTTATTCAAACATTTAGGCAGGTTGACCATCGGCATAACATTGCCTCTCAGAGTAAACATCCCATCAACATAATGGTGCATATTAACCATCGGTGTTACCGGTATAGGATTGACAATTTCACGAACCTTAGCTACATTAATGCCATAACAGACACCATCAATAGAGAATTCAATAATTTCAAACTCATTCGTTCCTGATTCCAACAAGATTCCTCTATCTTCCATCTACCCCTCATCCCTTCTTTATTTAATAAAATCTATTTAACTTGTTTTTTCACTGTTATATCTTTGTTTACTTCGAACTTTCCAGGCCTATTTCCTGCTGAATTCTTGATTTTTTCAATTATTTTGAATTTCTCCGACAACAAAATTAAAAAAATCATAACCTCTGGCTAGTATTTTAAGCAAATCCGGATCAAAAACAAGACGTGAACCTACTTCCTCTAAAATATTAATAACCACATCCTTTGCCAGTACATCCCTGTAGGGCTTTCTTTCCAGTAAAGTAACAAAAAAATTAGCAGCCCCCATAATTCTTGAACCTAAGTCAAGCTTACTCGGCTTAACCTGAAAAGGATAGCCAAATTCATTCATCCGTTCATGATGATAAGCCACCCATAAGCTCACTTTACTCAAACCCTTAATTTTATCTAAAATATGCTTAGCATGAAGAGGATGCGTTTTAAATAAGCTTACTTCCTCTTTAGTTAAAGGCTCAGTTTGCTGCAAAACAGACTGCGGAATCACCACCTTGCCTATATCATGCAAATATCCCGCACAATTAAGAAATATATAGTCCTCCAGAGGAAAATGGCTTAAATGCGCCAACATCTCAGAAACCCGGGCTACAGACTTAGAATGATACAAACTGTTGCTGCCTGATCTATGATCAACCAAAGCAGCTACCCTCTTAGCCCAGCTTAAAAAGTCAGGAAGTGTCAGAAAACATTCATCTTCTGAAACCCTCCTGGCAATAATCTCCTTCAAAAATACACTGTTTAAATCATGCCAAAATTCCTCTCGGTCAAGCAGGTCTAAAAAGGCGGCAACATACGGTCTGAAAAAAGCTTTTTCATCTTCTGCCAAAAGCCAGAGAGACAGATTGCTTTTATCCATATTATTTTGTAAGCTCACAGCAATCTGATCAGCAAAATATAAAATATAAATTTCCTGAAAAGAAGGATCATCCTGCATCATAAAGGGGTTGTGATGAAAGCGAACTATCTTCGCTAAGCCTCGTAATCCCTCACAGCAGTTTAGTAAATCAGCCGTCAGACCGGAATGATAAAAATCACTGTCTCTATGCACTAACTTAGCTGTTTCTTCTTCACAAGCAATTAAGCCCAAATCATGAACCAAGGCTGCCAAGGTCACTCTCATCTGCCTGTCTGGCCAAAGCTTTAAGGCAGCACTCAATTCATTAGCAATATAAGCTGTCTTCAGCTGGTGACCTGATAACAGAGGATGCAATAAATCAATTAAGTAAGAAAAAGCCAATAATAATTCCGACCGTTTAATCATTTCTCAGCCCTTTTCTGCACTAAGCTGGCTCCAATAGCAGCTCCCAGAGCAGAGCTGTCAGCCAGACTGTAAAATTGAGCCCGCCCGGCCAAATTATACTTTAATCTTTGCTTATATCCCGGTGCTTTTAAAAAGACCGAGCCGTCAACCAAAACAGACACTTCCTCCGGCGGCTTAAGATAATCCAAAATGCCCTGATAGCATACGGCAGCCAAATCTGCTGACCGGTTCAGCACCCTGCAGCATATCTCCTGTAAACAGCCTGATTTTTGCCTGGTCAGCACCGCACTCAAATCAGCCGCCGAAAAAGAAAAAGGCGTTTCGGGAGCCTCCTTAGGACAAACATCCTGCCAAAGCAGTCTGGCTCTCTCGCCCAAATAATAACCGGAAATCATTTTCTCCATAATCTGCTGTCCCGGGTCCTGACTGTGCTCATCCAGCAGGCGATCATATTTATCCTGTTCCACAAGATTAAAGTTACCGCATTCCAGATTTATAGCCACCCCATCGCTAAAGCAGCAGCAGTTAAAGCCGGTCCCGATAACCGAACCGATAAGACAATTTTTAAACACATAGCTCCCCGCCAATAAAACGGCCACTGTATCATTGAGCAAAGCAACGGCCTTTACATTTTTTACTCCGGCCGCTAAAAGAGCCTCATTCAACAGCTCATTGACCTTCTGCCCGACAACACCTTCCACCTTAAATTCCTTAGTCCATTTAAGCAAGGTCCCATCCCCGCTGTCTAAGGAAAGAAAAGGAAACGAAAATGTATGCCCCAAAAAATAATTTTTATTATCCGGCAAAAATTCTTTTATCTTAACAGCCAGAAAATTAAATAGCTCCTCGCCTCTGCCCACCGTATAATCATACTGAGCAGTTTTTAAGAGGAAGCTGTTTTCTTTTAATTTTAAATACAAGCCATTGCCCAAGAGCCGGAATAAAACTATTCTGATATTAGTCCCGCCAAAATCCAGGGCTAAATAATCTCCTTTTTCTGTCCCGGTCGGCTGGCCAAGATAAGAGGACAGGTATTTTAAAGAGCTGCTTTCCCCGACTTTAGCTCTCTGTAATTCAGCAGTAAAATTACTTACCATCTGCTCCATCTTAATCCTCAAAATAATTGGTCATTCTTTTTCTTTGGCTAAAGGTTACAAACTGGTCATAGCCGATTTCTTTGGCATAAGCAATCGCCTCATCAATATACCTGCCGCAGTCCTCCGGCTGATGAGCATCAGAAGAAGTAATTATCGGCAGCTCGTACTGCTTAGCCAGTCTTAAAAAATCGGGATAAGGAGAAATTTCCGCAATCGGATACCGATATTTAGTTCCGGTATTAATATCGACCACCATTTCAGCCTTTTTCAGAGCCTCTGCCACCCTAAGCAGAATATCTGCCACCGAAAAATCAGGCAGATGCTTAAATAAACGGATATTAAAAGGATGCCCTAAAATATCATATAAGCCGCTGGCACACAGCTGTTCAACCTCCTCTGCATACCACTCATAGATATCCCTCAGGGAATGCTTTTTCCACTCATCCTGCATATCAGCAAAATCATAGCCCCAGCCCTGCAAAAAATGAACAGAACCAATTATATAATCAAAATCATACTGAGCAATTATCTCTTTGACCTTTTCCTGATTTTTAAAATTGCAGATCTCTATTCCTGTCTTTACCGGATAGCCCTGAGCTTTCAGCTCAGCCATAAAAGCAAAATAGTCATCCAGGCTGTACTTAAATTTATTTTTGCTCAACCATTTCCTTTGGTAGAGGCCGAGAGGGGATTCATCTAAAATCAACTCATCATAATATAAATCCTTAAATTCTCTGAATCCATGACTATGCTCAGAAATACCGATTTCCGCAAGTCCTCTTTCTTTAGCCTGGGCAAAAAATCCCTTTACCCAGTTCAAATCATAGCTGCCCTTTTCAAAGTGCATATGATAATCAATTTTCATCGCAAACCACCTCATTATTATTATAGCATGAAAAAAGGGAAAAAAAATAGAAGCCGAAGCTTCTATTTTTAAATTATTTAGCCCTGATATTCCAACACATTCTTTTTAAAGACTTCTATGCCGCCTAATTCATCGATCACTGCACCAAGTCTTCTGTTCTTGGTTACTGTCCCTTTATAATAAGCCATGATCTTAGCTACCATTTCTTTTGCTTCTTCTGTCGTCAGATTTTCCGCAAACAATTCCCCAATACGGGTCTTGGCTCCCTGCGCACAACCTCCGACATATAATCTCCAGCCCTTAGGCATTCCTACCAGTCCAATATCCTTGATCGTAGACTCAGCACAGGAATTAGTACAGCCGCTGACTCCGATTTTAGTTTTGCCCGGAGTCGGCATACCATGATACAGCTTATCAAATTCCAGCCCCAGAGCCACAGCATCCTGTTTGCCTTTTTTACAGAAAGTAGTTCCCGGACACATTTTTACACTGCGAACACAGATTCCGATAGCATGACCTTTCGGCAGATCAAGATCAGCCCAGACCTGATCCAGGTCTTCTTCTTTAAAACCTACCATAGCAATACGGCAAGCTGAAGTTATTTTCATAGCTGCAATATTATACTTTTCAGCTACATCAGCCATCTTGCGCAGAATTGCCGGAGTCACCAAACCGCCTGGCAAATGAGGAGCTACCGCAAAAGTTTCCTTATCTCTCTGTACAATAGCACCCTGATCTAAAATATCCTTTTTTTCTTCCGCCATTATTTATCACTCCCTTGTTGCAGATTTTTAAGCCAACGCTCTTTAGACTCATTCTATCGTACTTTACAACAAAAAGCAACAAGCTTCACCGCGGATACCAGTCTATTTCTATAAATTGGTCCGGTTTTTGACTCAAAACGCGGTCTATTTCTTTCAAGCGGGAAATAATAGGAATTTTTTGCGGACATTTACTCTCACAATGTCCGCACTCAAGGCAGGCTTTGGCTGAATTACCCTCAATCCAATGGCCCGGAGTTCCCAACCGCTGATATTCATTTTTCGCAAAATCCAAAAGCCCATACACGGCACTGTGGTTAAAATAAGTAAAGATCTCCGGTATATTGACCTCGGCCGGACAAGGCAGGCAGTACGCACAGCCTGTGCAGTAAAGGTAGGCTAAACGCTGCTTCTCTTCTAAAATCAGCTTCAGCCTTTCCTTCTCTTCCCCGGTCAAAGGCTGCTCCAAAGAGGCTGTCGCAATATTTTCTCTTACCATCTGTTCATTGCCCATACCGGAAAGGACCAGATCCACATCCGGATTGGCAAAGACAAAGCGCAGAGCAGCCTCCGCGCTGCTGGCAAACGGTCTGGTCAATAAATTCTGCAAAACAGGCGAGGGCGCTCCCAAGCGGCCTCCGCCTACCGGTCCCATTACCGCAGTGCCTACCCCTAATTTTTTAGCATAGGTAAGCATTGATTCCAGCTCACGGTCTAAAAGATTATATTGGCACAGCATCACTTCAAAAACACCGGCATCAAGAATCTGCTTTACATTTTCCCGAATATCATGGACAGAAAAACAAATATGCCGAATCAGCCCCTCCTCTTTCGCCTTCACCGCCGCCGCCAGGGGGCCCTCAGGCAGAGAAATTTTCTTTTCATAAACCTCTAAATCAATGCTCCACATATAGTAAAAATCCAAATAATCCGTCTGCATTTTCTTTAGAGATTTTTCCAGTTCCTTTCTCCAGGTCTTGGCTGAAGCATCCTTAACCGGATTTTTAGAGGCCAGAAATACCTTATCCCGCCTGTGCTTAAAAACGCTCCCTAAAATCTCTTCACTCATTCCCGACATATAATCAGGTGCAGTATCAAAATAATTTATTCCCTGCTCAAAGGCAAAGTTCAACAGCCTTTCACTTTCTTTTCTGTCTTTAGGCAGCCGCATAGCGCCAAAGCCTAAAGGGGAAACCATTTTCCCCGTCTGCCCTAACTGTCTATTTTTCATTTTGCGCCAGCTCCCGATTCATTTTCCCGCTCTGATACCCCTCCAAATCAAGAGTTACATAAGAAAAGCCCAAGCCGCGTACCTTCCCGGCAATTTCCTGCTGCTTAAGCCAAAAAAGCTCCATTTCCTCAGGCAAAAATTCCAGACGGGCAAGAGTATCATGATGCCTTAATCGGCATTGCGTAAACCCTAATTCACGCAGAAATTTTTCTCCCTGTTCAATCTGCCTCAATTTTTCCCGGCTGACCGGCTGACCATAAGGAATACGTGAGGCCAGGCAGGCCATGGAAGGCTTGCTCCAGGTCGGCAGACCTTTAACCTCGGAAAACAATCTTATTTCTCGCTTGTTAAAACCCGCTTCAAGCAGAGGACTCCTTATATCCAGCTCCTTTAAGGCTTTAAAGCCCGGCCGGTAATCCTTTAAGTCCTCCGCATTAGTTCCGTCCAAAACCCATTTTAAGCTATGCTCCCTGGCTAATTTCTTTACAGCCGCAAAAATAATTTTTTTGCAGTGATAGCAGCGGTCAGGCATATTTTCCTGAAAGCAGGCCTGGTTTAAAACCTCCAATTCAAGCAGATAATGCTTAACGCCTAAATCCTGCGCAATTTTTTGCGCTTCCTCCCGCTCTTCCCTCGGCATCAGCTCTGAACAGACCGTTACCGCCGCCGCTTTATCTCCCAGCACCTCATGAGCGATCTTTAATAAAAAAGTGCTGTCTACTCCTCCGGAAAAGGCAATCAGAGCACTTGGCAAATCCTTCAGAATATCAGTCAGTTTAATCAGCTTTTCCCTCATTATTTCTCCCCCTCTGCCAAACGATTGATTAAAGCAGCCGAAAATCCTCCGCCAAAGCCATTATCAATATTTACTACAGAAACTCCGGAGGCACAGCTGTTAAGCATACTTAACAGAGCTGCCAGACCGTTAAAGCTCGCTCCATAGCCAACACTGGTCGGCACAGCAATTACCGGCTTGTCAACCAGACCGCCAACGACACTGGCTAAAGCGCCTTCCATCCCGGCGACAACTACTATCACTCTGGCAGCCTTTATTTTCTCTTTTTGCTCTAAAAGGCGATGCAGTCCGGCCACCCCGGCATCATAAACTCTTACCACCTTAGCTCCCATCAATTCAGCCGTCAAAGCAGCCTCCTCGGCTACCGGAATGTCAGAGGTCCCTGCCGTTATCACCAGAATATTGCCGATACCCCGGGTCTTTTCCCGGCGGGAAATAAGCAGCCTGGCCTCCGGATGATACTCTATCTCCGGCAAAACCTTCTTCACCGCAAGATAAGTCGCCTCGTCAGCTCGGGTGCCTAAAATATTTTTATCCCGCGCTGATAAGCGCTGCATGATCACCGCTGTCTGCTCCGGCTTTTTCCCCTGACAGAAAACCACCTCCGGAAATCCCTGCCGCACACTTCTCTGGTGGTCAAGCAGCGCAAACCCTAAATCCTCTGTTTCTAAGCCCTGCAAAAGGGAAAGCGCTTCTTCTATGTTCATTTTTTTATCCCGCACCTGCCTAAGCAGGGACTTCAATTCATTCTGCTGCATGACTATAAGTCTCCCGAAAAGCGGCTTTAACCTCATCCATAACATCCTTTAAAGCCGCCTTATATTCTTCAGCTTTACGGACACAATCCTCATATTCCGGCTGAACATTAACTATCCGGCCCTGCAAATAGGCTATTTTAGCCTTAATCGGACCATACAGTGTCTTTATCTCTCTTATTTCCCGGTCTAAAATCCTGCGTTTGACCGGCAAAATCCTAATCCCCAGGGTAGAAGTTTCCTGAAAAATAATTTCCTCCAGCTCCCTTTGCTGCCCAGGATGAGCAATAACCCGAAGCAGATTAGCCGGGCGATTTTTTTTCATTAAGAGCGGACTCAAAGAAACATCCAAAGCTCCCGCTTTTTCATAGCGCCTGGCCAGATGCTGGTACAGCTGAGGGTTTAAATCATCAATATTAGTTTCTAAGATAACCACCTCATCCTCAAGCTCTGAGCCGCCAATTGAACTGCCAACCGTTAAGCGCAACAAATTAGGCAGAGACAGCTCTTTCTCCCCTGCCCCATAGCCTATCTGTTCCGGACAGAAGGTCGGACAGCGATTGAACTCATCTACCAAAACAGTTAAAACAGCGGCTCCGGTCGGAGTAGTCAGCTCCCCGGCCACAGAGCCGGAATAAACAGGCACTCCCCTGAGAAGCTCTAAGGTTGCCGGAGCCGGTACAGGCAGCAGGCCATGGGCGCATTGTACAATGCCAAAGCCAACCCTGAGAGCCGAGGCATAAAATCTTTCAATGCCCAGATAATTTACGCCCACAGCGGCTCCCACAATATCAATAATCGAATCCAGGGCTCCCACCTCATGAAAATGTACCTGCTCCAAAGCAACGCCATGCACCCGGGCCTCCGCTTCACCCAAACGGCAAAAGATCTTGGCCGCCAGCTCTTTTACCGGCTCTGCCAGAGCACTTTCCCGGAGCAGAGTTAAAATTTCTCCTAAATGACGATGCTGCTGTTCTGTTTTTAAGATGACATCGACCTTTGTGCCAACTATTCCGCACTTCTCCACCAGCCGGGCTTTTAATTGCCAATTTGGCAATTTTAGTTTCTCCAGCTCAGCTGTCAAAACCTCTAACGGCACTCCGGCACTGACCAAAGCTCCCAAAATCATATCCCCGCTCACACCGGCAAAGCAGTCAAAATAAGCTATCTTCATGATTTTACAGCTCTATCAGCTCGTAAGAGCTGCTGCCAAGACCGACAGCTTCCCCGTAAAGCCATTGTATTTCTGCTTTAATCTCAGGATGAACAGCTTTAAATTTGTCCTCCCCCGGAGCAAAGCCTGAAGTCAAACGGGAATTAAGATTGCCTCTTTGCTGGTTTACTAAATCATAGCAGGCATGATCTAAGGCCACCGGATCATAAGAAGCCAAAATTCCTACATCCTCAACCAGAACGGCATCGCTCCAGCCGGCACAGTCACATTCCGGAGTCACATTAACGACAAAATTGACATAGAGCGCCTTTTGGGCTTTACTTTGTACTGCTCCCAAAGCATATTCCACCAATCTTTCTAAAAAGCTGTCCAAATCAGTTTCCCAGCCGGTGCTGATAAATCTCTTCTGACAGCTGACAATGCACTCACCGCAGCCAAGACACAGCTCATGATCAATCACCGCTTTCTTATCAACCATAGATATAGCTCCGGCAGGACACCATTTTACACAAGTGCGGCAGCCGATACACTCCTTCCCCACCTGCGGCTTAATAGTTGAATGCTGCTGCTGCTTGCCTACCGCCGTAGCACAGCCCATAGCCAGATTCTTTATCGCCCCGCCAAAGCTGGCCATCTCATGACCCTTAAAGTGAGATAAGACAATCATGGCATCAGCATGATAGATATCACTGGCAATCTTCACAGAGCTGAAATGCTTGCCTTTAATATCTACTGAGACGGCATTTTTGCTTTTTAAACCATCAGCTATAATAATCGGCGCTTTGACCGTAGCATAAGAAAAGCCATTGGCCAGAGCATTTTCCAAATGGTCAACGCTGTTGGCTCTTTGCCCGGCATAAAGCGTATTGGTATCGGTCAAAAAAGGCTTTCCGCCTAATTTTTTTATTTCTTCCACTACCTTGCCGGCATAAACAGGATTAAGAAAAGTCGTATTGCCCTTTTCCCCAAAATGCATCTTTACCGCAGTAAGGTCTCCGGCCCGGATGATTTTATCCAAGCCGGCTTTTTTTAATAATTTGCCTAATTTTTCTAATTGATTGGTTTTATACGAGGTACTCCGTCTATTAATAAAATATACTTCACTGGTCATTTCATCACACTCCAATTTGTCAATAATTGATAATTTTATACCTTAAACTATTATATCATATAAAGCTTTACTCTATATCTAAATTATAAAAACTTGCTTTTATTATGTCCAATACTTAAAAAGCAGTGTTAATTCTGCTTAAAAGGCATTAAGTAAAACTCTTTCTTAGATAAAAATAGCGAAGGTGGCAGCAAGTATAATCACACCTAATTATGTGCCATAATATTTATAAGGCTCAAGCTCCTCTTTTTTCAGCTTTTAGTTATATTCTGCTTGACAGAAATCTAAAAAAGTGATACAAAGAAAGGAGAAAATTAAAAGTAGGAGGTAATCTTATGGCAGAACCAATTAATGCAAAAATGGGAATCCTTGAAGTAGTAGAAAAATATCCTCAAACTGTCCAAGTATTCATGGATCATGGTATGGGATGTTTAGGCTGCGCTGCCGCTCATTTTGAAAATATTGAACAAGGCGCAGGAGCACACGGTATCAACATAGATAACTTAATCAGAGATTTAAATAAAGTAGTGAAATAAAAGCAGTCTTACGACTGCTTTTCTACTTTTTCCCTTACTTGTTTTTCAAATTTTTGTCTTGGCAGAAGAACGATTCTGCCGCAGTTCAGACAGCGCAGACGAAAATCCATCCCGATACGCAGAATTTCCCAAATAAAACCGCCACAAGGATGCTGTTTGCGCATTTTAACTAAATCTCCCAACTGCCAGTTTATTTTCTCCATGTGATCTCTCCTTACTCCATTTCCAGTAACTCTTCTAAGACCTTCACGACCTGACAGGACAGGTAATTGGGCCGATTATCATCTAAAGGAAGCAGAATCAAAGGCGCACCCTCCTCTTTAGCTAAAGCAAGTCCCGGATCATTAGTGTCCATCACCGCTATCGTCAAAATTCCTGCCTTGGCAGCAGCTCCGGCAAAGCCATGATCAGCTATTACCAGATCAGGCCATAAGCCCTGCTCCCTGCATTCCGCCAAAATGATTTCCATAGGCCGCGAAGCATGAGTATGAAGAATTACCTCCCCGTCAGAAAGCACAGCCAGCTTTCCTACATAGTCCAGCACAACATCTACCATATGCTGCCCGCAGTGCGGACAGGGAAAGCTCTCTGTTACCGTACCTGCCCCTATGCCTCCCAGCACCTGACAGCCGTATTTCTCCAGCAAAGGAATCAAGCTAAGATAATAACCGGTCATGCCTCCCGTATGACCGGTCGCAACAATTAACCGCCCTTTTTTCGCCCCGGTTTTTTTTATCATCTGCGCCATTTCCCTGAGCCCCTTTAGGGTCGCCGCCGGAGAAATATAACCAGCCCCCTTTTGAAAATTAAAATCAGCCGAACAGCCGGTATAGGAAGCCATAATCTTTAAGATCTCCGGTTCACTTAAAGCAACCTGCTCATGGTAGCCGAACGTAGCCTTAGGGCTGCCCTCTTTCAGCTGCCGGACAGCCTTCAGATTCAAATGCCGCTCATGACCGGCTTTTTTTCCCGTAACGCCCAATTGTTCCAGTCTTTGCTGCAATTCAGCAATTTTTTCTTCATCCAGCATAATCGCACCTCCTTATCCTAAGCTAATAATTCAATATTCTCTCTCACTGACTGCCAAAATCAGTCTTTTCCTCCAAGCAATCAGCCCCATTGATAAAATAACAGGCCTTAAACTCAATATTATGACTGACCATCAGCCCTGCCGCCAGCTGCCCATCTGCCCTCCTGAAGGTAATAGCCAGACCGCATTCAGCCGTAATGCTTCGCGGAATAGGCACTACATCAATAACGATTCCCGCCTGTTTTAAAACATCCTCAGCATAAAGCGCATGATGGGTTGAAGAAAAGGTTAATAAATAATCTTCCTTGCTTAACATTTTTAATCACCTAAGTCAAGCTGATAAGCTTAGCGCTTTTACTCATTTCTTCTTCAATTTCATACATGTTGGAAATTCTTCCGACAGCCAGCATTTCCTTTAAATTATAAAAGTCAAGACAAGTACCGCAGACTAATATTTCAGTTCCCTTTTCACTTAAAATCTGTAAATTCTTTAAACAGTCAGCTCCCTGAACAGCATTTTTTACTCCCCCGTTAAGCAGTAAAATTTTCTCCGGCGGCTCCGCCTTTTCGGTAAGGGTATAAAGAAAGCTCTGCATTAATTTTTTGCCAAGCTTAACATCTCCGGTGCCAAAGGTTTCGGAAGCAATCAGCACCACACATTGATTACCTGCTTCAGCTAGAGACTCCTTAGCTTCACCTTTGCTGATTACAATACTGTAAACGCCGTTCCCTTCTTCACCCACAGCCTCACAATTAAGGCTTTTCGCCAGCTTCTGTACATTCATAAAAGCCGCTGCATTATCAACCAAAACCTTGACCTGTCCTTTAGGCAGAGCCGCCAGATATTTTTTAGTTCTGATAACCGGCTCAGGACAAGCCAAGCCGCGCAAATCCAATTCATTCATAACAATTTCCCCCTTAATAATTACAAAATAAGCTCCCGATTTAAAAAACCTTCAGCCAAAAATCCTCTTGCTCTCTGACTTCACCTACCACACAGGCCTGAGGAAAATACTTCAGATACTCCTTAGCCTGCTCAGGCGGCAAGGATAATAAAAGACCGCCGGAGGTCTGAGGATCAAACAAAATATCTCTTTTAGCCACAGCAACCCCTTCAGCAATAAAAACCTGCTCCTTGAGATAATCCATATTCTGATACGCTCCAGCCGGAATCAGACCAATGGCAGCATAATCCGTAACCAGCGGCAAAAGAGGTATTTTATCCATATAAACAGCAATAGTAACCTTGCTCGCTTTAGCCATTTCCATACTGTGCCCTAAAAAGCCAAATCCGGTTATGTCAGTACAGCCATGAACCGTTACCCTATGCCCTGCTTCTGCCGCTGCTTTATTCAGCTCAGCCATGCTCCGGGCCGCAGCAGAAACCGCCTCATCATCTGCCATTTCGGCCTTCAAAGCAGTCGAAATTATCCCCGTTCCCAATGGCTTCGTCAGTATAAGCAGATCGCCCGGTTCAGCCCCGCTGTTGGTCCATATCTTCTGCGGCTCAACTAATCCAGAAACAGCCAGACCATATTTAGGCTCATTATCCTCAATCGTATGTCCTCCGGCTAAAACTGCCCCGGCTTCTCTTACCTTTTCTCCCCCGCCCTTTAAAATCTCAGCCAATACATCCAGAGATAAGGAACAGCTGGGAAAAGCAACGAGATTTAAAGCCATTAAAGGCTTGCCTCCCATAGCATAAATATCACTTAAAGCATTAGCCGCTGCAATCTGACCAAATAAATAAGGATCATCAACAATCGGAGTAAAAAAATCAACAGTCTGGATCAAGCCTGTATTTTCATCTATCTGATAAACAGCAGCATCATCTGAAGTTTCCAGTCCTACTAACAGTTTACTGTCTTCTTCCTTCGGTAAATGGCACAGAACCTGTGCCAAGGTCATCGGACCAATTTTAGCTGCTCAGCCGGCAAATTTGGCATACTTGGTTAATTTAATATTTTCCATCCGCTCTCCCCTCCTTTCCTCTATATTAGCATATAATCAAAAAAATTAATACCAACTAAATAAATAGGTTTTTTGTATTTTTTCTCGCAACGAGGTTGACAAATAAATGCCAGAGGTCTATAATTTAAATCATACCTTTTTAATATGTATTAATAAATTCAAGGAGGAACCCATGGAATTAGATATAGCTTTTATAGTCAAGCATCTGCCGCTTTATATAGAGGCAGCTAAACTGACTTTAGTCCTGGCTTTTTGGGGAATTTTATTTTCTCTAATTATCGGAATTGCGTGCAATTTAGTCTTTTACTATAAAATTCGCATTCTGACCTCAATCGCTCAAATTTATATTGAGCTTTCCCGTAATACACCTTTGCTTATTCAATTATTTTTCCTTTATTACGGGCTGCCGCAGATGGGCTTAAAATTAAATCCGTATATCTGCGCAGTTATCGGCTTGGCCTTTTTAGGCGGAAGCTATATGGCAGAAGCGTTTCGCAGCGGAATAGAGGCTGTCGGCAAAAGTCAGATCGAATCCGGCCTCAGCATAGGGCTGACCGAAAAGCAGCTGGCTCATTATATTATCTTCCCACAGGCCATAGCAATTGCACTTCCGGCAATTGGAGCCAATGTTATCTTTCTGCTCAAGGAAACGTCTATTTTCAGTGCTATTGCCCTGGCAGACCTGATGTTTGTCGCTAAAGATTTGATCGGCATGTACTATAAAACAGATGAAGCTCTGTTAATGCTGGTAGCAGCCTATCTTATCATTTTGCTGCCGTTAGGACTGCTGTTTACTTATTGGGAAAGGAGACTCCGCTATGCAGGATTTGGGGATTAATGTTATCTTTCAGGGAGTTAATTTACAGCGTTTATTCTGGGGACTATTGATTACAGCCAGAATCGCTTTAATTTCCATAATCATATCTTTTGTCTTAGGGATACTCTTCGGCATTATCATGTCTTCCAAAAGCCGTATTATTTTTATCCTCAGCAAAATTTATTTGGAGGCCATAAGAATAATTCCGATTTTAGTCTGGTTATTTCTCTTTTACTTCGGAGTAACAAAGGCTCTGAATATTCATCTTGACGGAGAACTGATCTCCATAATCGTCTTTTCCCTCTGGGGAATTGCTGAAATGGGAGATATAGTAAGAGGAGCCATAACCTCACTGCCTGTCCACCAGAAAGAAAGCGGCAAGGCTATCGGTCTTACCAACCTGCAAATCTACTGGTATATCCTGATTCCGCAGGCAGTAAGGCGTCTCGCTCCGGCCGCCATCAACCTGGCAACCAGAATGATTAAAACGACCTCATTGGTAATTTTAATCGGAGTAGTAGAAGTAGTCAAAGTAGGACAGCAGATAATCGAAGCAACCATTCTGGAAACACCGTCAGCTTCCTTTTGGGTCTACGGCTTTATTTTCTTTCTTTATTTTATCATTTGTTACCCCATCTCCCTGTGCTCTAAAAAGCTAGAAGAAAAATGGGAGAATTAAAACATTAGGAGGACTTATTTTGGAAAAAGAAGTGCTGTTAAAAATTCAGGATCTCAATAAGTATTACGATAATACCCAGGCTCTATATAATATTAACCTGGATATTCATAAAGGCGAAGTAGTAGTTATCCTCGGCCCGTCCGGCTGCGGCAAAAGCACCCTGCTTCGCTGCATCAACGGATTAGAAGAAATTCAGTCCGGCAAATTGATCTTACAGGGAAAGGTTATCAATGAAGACAACACTAAATGGCATCTGGTAAGGCAAAAAATTGGTATGGTCTTTCAAAGCTATGATCTGTTTCCGCACATGACTATTATGGACAATATCCTGCTCGGTCCCATGAAAGTACAGAAACGGCCTAAAGAAGAGGTAGTAAAGCAGGCAGAAGAGCTCTTAAGCAGAGTCGGTCTCCTGGAAAAGAAAAATGTCTATCCAAGACAGCTTTCAGGCGGACAAAAGCAGCGGGTAGCCATTGTCCGGGCCCTGTGCATGAATCCGGAATTAATGCTCTTCGATGAAGTAACAGCCGCACTTGACCCGGAAATGGTCAGAGAAGTTCTGGATGTAATGCTGGGGTTGGCTAAAAACGGTATGACAATGCTCATCGTTACCCACGAAATGGAGTTTGCCCGTGCCGTAGCTGACAGAATCATTTTTATCGATCATGGCAAAATCGTCGAAACAGCTGATCCGAAAGAATTTTTTAATCAGCCTAAGACAGAAAGAGCCCAACAATTTTTGGATATTTTTCATTTTACAGAAGAAAGGGGTTAAAAATCATGAAAAAATTAAGTCAATTAGTTTGCCTGGTTCTTATCTCTGCATTTATCTTTTTACTAACCGGCTGCTCCGGACAGCAAGCTAAGGAAAAATCAGCTCTGGACACAATTAAAGAAAGAGGAACTATCCGTATAGGTGTTTTCAGTGACAAGCCGCCGTTTGGCTTTGTTGACAAAGACGGCAAAAATCAGGGATTTGATGTTTATATCGCTAAAAGATTCGCTAAGGATTTATTGGGCGATGAATCAAAGGTAGAATTTGTTCTGGTTGAAGCTGCCAGCAGAGTAGAATTTCTGCAAGCCAATAAGGTTGATATCATTCTGGCTAACTTTACCGTAACTGATGAAAGAAAAGAAGTAGTTGATTTCGCTAATCCATACATGAAGGTTGCTCTGGGAGTAGTTTCTCCTGAAGGTGCACCGATTACCGATGTGGCTCAATTAAAAGGCAAAAAATTAATCGTTAATAAAGGTACTACTGCTGAAACATATTTCACTGCTAATCATCCTGACATTGAACTGCTGAAATATGACCAAAATACAGAAGCTTTCCAAGCGTTAAAGGACGGCAGAGGAGCGGCTCTGGCTCATGATAATACTTTACTTTTTGCCTGGTCCCGGGAAAACAAAGGCTTTACTACCGGCATAACCTCATTGGGCAGTCTTGATACTATTGCACCGGCTGTTAAAAAAGGCAACACCGAATTACTTAACTGGATAAATGAAGAGCTGACTAAGCTGGGTGAAGAAAACTTCATTCATGAAGCTTATAAGGAAACCCTGCAGCCAGTTTACGGAGACAGTGTTGATCCTGAAGACGTTGTAATTGAAGGCGGAAAATTATAAAATCTGCAAGAGCCGGCAGGAAAAAATCCTGTCAGCTCTTTATTTTTTACTCCGCTAATAAAACAAGGGGGACAGCTATTATGACTGAATTAATCATTTTAATTCTTTTTTCCGGTGCGATTATTGCCTGCTTAGCCGCTAAGGCATCTATTATTTATGCCCTGCTCTTAGGCTACTGCTTATTCTTCATCTATGGTTTGCTGAAAAAACAGTCGCCCCTAAAAATGCTTAAAGAATCCTCAGCCTCTGTTTTAAGCATAAAAACCATTCTGATTACCTTCATTTTAATCGGTATGCTGACTGCTTCCTGGCGAGCCTGCGGCACTATTCCCTTCATCATCTGCCATATGACTAAAGCCTGCCTTCCGGCATTAATGATTCTTTTTTCCTTTCTCCTATGTGCCTTTGTTTCCGTCTTAACCGGTACATCGTTTGGCACAGCTGCCACCATGGGAATCATCTGTATGACTTTAGCTGAAAGCATGGGGTTTTCTTCACTCTATACCGGCGGAGCTGTTCTGTCAGGGATTTACTTAGGAGACCGCTGCTCCCCTATCTCTACCAGCGCACTTTTAATCAGCGAGCTGACTAAAACCTCCATTTATAAAAATATTCACACCATGGTTAAAACTTCAATTATCCCTTTTTTGGCAGCCTGTATATTTTATCTCCTTATCGGCTTTTTAACTAAACCAACTCAAAGCCCGGTTTATATTCAAACGATTTTTGCCGAAAATTTTAATCTCCAGCCGCTGACCGCTGTTCCGGCAGTTATAATCATTGTTCTGGCCTTGCGGCAAATAAACGTAAAGACCACGATGCTGGTCAGCATAACAGCAGCGGCTTTTATCAGCTTTTTTCTGCAGCATATGAGTATATCGGCCATACTGCATTTGTTTGTATACGGTTATCAAACTGCCGACCCCGAACTGGCAGTCCTTTTAGGCGGCGGAGGAATTATTTCCATGGGCAGGGTATTAGCCATTGTCTGCTTATCCTCATGCTACTCAGGCATATTCAAATGCACCGGTTTTCTCGATAATATTCAGGATTTCATCAATTTACTGAAGCAAAAAACAAACGCATTTTCTGTGGTTCTGCTAACCTCAATTTTGACCGGACTAATCTCCTGCAATCAAACTTTAACTATCATGCTGACCTATCAGCTTTGTCAGGATATTGAAAAAAACAATTCTGCTTTAGCTTCCCATCTGGAAAATACAGCCATAGTCATTCCGGCTTTAATTCCCTGGTCGATTGCAGCCGCTATACCCTTAGCTTTAATTTCCGCCCCCAGCACTTGCATTTTGTTCGCTGCCTATTTATATCTCATCCCTTTATGCAATTATTTAGCTTCTCTTGGTCATTTCCGGCCCCGAAAGTTAGAATCCAGGCGGGCAGCCTGAAATCTGCGAAACAGCTGCCAGATCATCAGAAAAATCAAAGGGGCGGTCGTGATCCACGGTAATATCCTGCTTAAAAAAACAAAATCATACAGTCCATGCAGTAAAACAGCTAAAACCAATCCCTTAACGATAAAATAAACGCTTTTAGAAGGCAGCAGCCGAGCCAGCCCCAAATTATAGCCCATTATCCCGGAAAAGGAAGCATGAGCCAAGGAGGTTACGACGGCTCTCACTGCCCCGGTCGCCAGACCAAAGTTTGCGGCATAAAAAAAATTTTCCAGAGCAGCAAAGCCCAGTCCGGCAGTTACGCCATAAAGCAGACCGTCCATAGGCTGCTCATCAAATTCAGGATTTTTATACATAAGATAATAGACGGCCAGATATTTACTTATTTCCTCAATCAGACCAATCACCAGAAAACAGAAAGCCAGTAAACTCAAATGGTCCTCCGGTATCTGCTGCTGCGGCAAAAACAATAATATCAGCTTCTCCAAGCCGGCCGCCGGCAGAACGCTCAGAGCCCCCAGAAAGAAAACCTTAATAATAAACCATTTCGGCTCCGGCTCATAGATATCCTGATGATAAAAATATGCTACCCAAAAGAGACCTGGAATAAAAGCCAGCAAAACGGGAACTGTCCATACAGGCAAAGCATTGCCTCCTTTTTTTCTCTTAGTTTTACCAGACCGGCAAAGTCATATTCCCTGTCCAAAATTCATAAACTAAAGAAAAAGGAGTGCCGCTTATGAAAAATCAGCTAATTTTTCTGCCTGTCTGCAAAACCTTATTTCGTGAATATCAAAACAGCTATGATATAACTCATAAAATGGATAAAAGAAGTATAGATTTGATTATTTACAAAAACAGCTATACGCATCATGCTATTCATTCCATCTATATCTATGAACCGGGAGGAAAGCTTCTGCACTACTATGAGCAGGGCCATAATTCGCTGAAACCATTTTTAAACTCCATCAGCTATGCTGAACGAATTATCATCAAAAGATGGCTGAAGAAATTTTCCACTAAAAAAGGAGCTTATCAGACTCTCAATTACCTGCACAAACAAGTTAAATTTTACAAATAATTAACCTGTATAAATATTGCAAATAAATCCTTCTTGCAGTAAAATAGAAATATTAAGAGGTTAGGAGCAGGTATTTTGGAAGCTTTATTTGTTTTTTTACAGGCACATGGTACATTTGGTTTATTGTTTTTATCCTTTATTGAATCCTTTTGTTCTCCCATTCTGCCTGATATTTTACTTATCCCCATGTCCATCGCTCAGCCGGAAAAAGCGCTTTATTATTCCTTTTTAGTCGTCATTGCTTCCCTGTTCGGCGGCATAATCGGCTACTTCATCGGACAAAAGCTTGGCTTACCGGTATTTAAAAAAATAGTCCCGCTGAAGCATATCGAGAAATTACGGCTCTGGACGGAAAAATACGGTGCCTGGGCAGTTTTTTTAGGGGCAGTATCACCCATCCCTTATAAAGTAGTCTGCATTGGGGCCGGAGTTTTTAAACTGAACTTTACCCTTTTTCTCATCTTCTCTTTTCTGGGACGGGCTAAACGGTTTTTAATCATCGGTCTGCTTTTTCATTTTTACGGAAAAGAGGCCGCCGAGCTGATAAACCGGCATACCGATACCGTTGTCTGGGGAACCATCCTCATGCTGATTATAATATTCTTCATCTATAAGCTATATCAGAAATTAAAATCGCCTAAAGCAAAATAAAAAAACAGCTTTCTTCAAGTTTAGAGAAAGCTGTTTTTTTTTATCTTAAATATTTTTACCATGGATATTTGCCTTTACAGCTGTAAGGCAGGAATTTTCCGTTAAAAGTAATTATTACCCTGTCCCCCTTCGGGTCCTCCAATCTATCTACATCAACTGAAAAATCAATAGCGCTCATGATTCCATTGCCGTCTGCAAATTTTTCATGGATTATCGCCTTAATCGCCGGGCCATAAGTGTCAAAAACCTCATGCAAACGGTATAAAATAGGATCAACATTTCCTTTGTAAGGATGCTCTGTTAAAACCTCAACCGCAGAGAAAGGCAGGTTTAAAGCCTCAGCTAATTTTTCACAATACTCCTTCGGTACGTATTGCTGTCCCTTTAAAGCACTTGCCAGCCAAACCTTACTTACTTCTAATTTTGCTGCAAGCTCTTCATAAGTAATGCCCTTTTCTAATCTGGCCTCTTCTATAACTTCCAAAGCCTTTTCCCGATAATTCCACAAATAATCCTTATTATTTACTGGTGTTGCTGACATATAAATTCCTCCTCTACAAAAAAATAAAGGTGCTGGCAGAATTAAAATTCTGTTCAGCACCTTTGCTTGCTTTTAATTTATCACAAAAGTAAATCCAAGTCAATAAAAACTTTTACATCGCAGGCAGCTCTTCCTCACCGGTTAAACCGGCTTCTTCCCACAGTCTCCGGCAGCCTTCGCTGGCCAGCGTTACCACCGACTCTACATGAATGTAATCGGTAACGCTGTAATCAAAAAGAATATTAGCCTCTGCCTCCCATTCATCATCCCTATCCCACAAGATAAACTGAATGGGGATACAGTCAAAAGCAAGAATAACATAGCCGGCATCCCCGTAATTAATTTTTTGGCCCCCCAGCTTTTCTGCCGCCAGGCAAAATTCCGGCAACCGGCCGGAAAAGCTTTTCGCTAAATTATCTAATATCAGCTTCTTAAACGCTCCGGTAAAGGGAGAAGCACCTCTTAATTCACGAAAGGGCTTCCAATTATTTTGCAGACAGGCATATTCCTTGATGTACCAGAGAAAGGTATAAATATTCAGCTTGGCATTATTGCATACCGGCTCATCATTATCCAGGCAATAAATTTTGCCGTTCTCCTTCTTAAGACCATATTTTCTGCTAAAGTGAGTAAGCGTAAGAAAGCCATTTTCCTCCTTTAAGCCGGGAACTTTTTTCAGCAGCTCTTCGGTATCAAGCTGTAAAATCTTCTGCTCCCAATCTTCAACCAGCTTATCATAATTTGAGGCTGTCCGTCTTTTTATCATCTCTTTCCCTCCTGCTCTTATTTTCTCTCATTTTTCTTATCTTAACTTTATCGTCCTGGCTGACTCGCCTGGATTCTATTATTTTCTGCAAAGCCTTATTATAAGTAAAATCGTCTAAGGAATTTTCTTTAAGATAAGCCAGCGTCAACTCGGGAAATTTAATATAGGCTATGGAGAGAGCCCAGGCTACAGCCATTTGCACATAATAATCCTCTTTTTTAACCTTATCCAGGCAATTCAAAACCAAGCCGATATATTCCTCAGTCAAATAATGGTCTAAAAGCAGCACCACGCCAAAGCGCACCGCAAAAGGCTGACTGCTGTATAAATACTCCTGCAATAAATCCCAAACCTTTTCTCTGTTTTTCCTTACTATCTTTAGATTAGCACAAAAGGAATCACAAAGCGACCAGTTATTGATTTTAGGAACAAAAGTCTTAACCCTGGCCCAGACCACTGCTAAATCAGCTTTTATACAGCCAATCACCAGGCCTTGCAGCATAACCTCTTCAAAGCTGTCATCCTTAGCTGCCGCTAAATAGCCTTCCCAATCATCCTTGGCTAACTCTTTCGCTATTTTTTTCAGCTCCGGAAGGCGCACTCCCAGAATAGGACCGCTTTCCGGAATCAGCTTGCCGGAAAACTGCCGATACTTTTCATCAGCAAGGCTGAGCAAATGCTGCCGCAAATCATCATAATGCACTATTCTGTCACCCCTTTACAAAAAGAACCGGAAACTATTTGTTTCCGGTTCTAATCTCTTAATTATTACTTAACAGCAACATCCTGACCTAACGCTTTTTCCAAAGCAGCTCTGGTCAGATTCAGATTGTAAAGAGCATTAGCATAATTGGTTTCTGCATCGGTCAATTCATTTTGCGCATCGATTCTTTCGGTACTGGTCCCTACACCTTCTCTGTATCTTACCTCTGCAATTTTATCAGACTCTTTAGCCTGCTTTACAGTTGTTTTGCAAGTAGCCAGAACCTTCTCTGCCCGCACAACATTCAAATAAGCTTGTCTTACCTCTAAAGCAATATCCTGTTTCTGCTGATCTAAAGCTACCTTAGCTTTTTCTACAGCTATTTTCGCAGAATCTATTGAAGATTTAGTTGCAGGAGATAAAGAAAAGGTACTGCTCAAACCAACCTTCCAGGAACCATTATCAAAGAATTTATCATTACTCTCCCAATTATAACCGCCGTTTAAATCTAAAGTAGGAATAAACTCAGCTTTTTCTTTTTTAACGTTTTGCTCGGCTATCTTTACATTGTTTTCGGCTATTTTGATTTCCTGACGATTTTCATAGGCTTTAGCAATCAGCTGCTCTAAGGTCATATCACCATAAGCATAGCTTGAGCTTTCTAAATTGTCTACTACCTCAACCGGCGTATTCAACGGACGATTAAGTATATTATTGAATTTGGACTTGGATATATCCAGCTCATTTTTAGATTCAATCAGCTGCTGCTCGGCCTTAGAAACCTCAACCTCAGCATTCAAGACATCAATTTTAGCTACCATGCCATTGGTGAATTTAGCTTTAGCTACCTTTAAATGAGAACGCATCCGGGTCAAATATTCTTCAGCTACATTAACCAGCCTTTCACAGCGCAGAATCGAATAATAGCCGTCCTGAGTATCATAAATAGTAGTTTCTACCGTTCTCTGAAAGGTTTTTTTAGAATTTTCCCAGCTGTACTTCTGAGCCTTTTGCTGAGCTTCCAGCTTGCCTCCGGAGTAAAGAGGTATTGACACATTGACTCCGTCAGCATAAATTTCTTTTCCCTTTTCATAATCTGTATAACTGTTATTAATAGTCGCTCCGCCCCAACGAGCATTTTTCGCCGCTGTATAATCCTTCTTGGCAATTTGAATATTTTTATCAGCTAAATGGATATTTAGATTATTCTCCAAAGCCAGGCGAATGCTTTCATCCAAGGTAAGCTTTTGAGCAGAATCCTCAGCCCACGCCAAAGGAGCAGACAAGAGAAAAGCTCCCAAGGTCAAACAAAGTATTTTTTTCTTCATTATTTCTCACCTTCCACAGTTTGTTACCTAATGGTACTATTACATCTTAATATTTTTTTTATTAAAAGTCAATACTTCCGCAATAAATGTCGTAACAAACCGGAAAACGCCAAAAAGGAAATTATTGGAGGGATTTGATTTCATCATCTGAGAGCCTGCCAGTTTCTTTTAATTGCTGAACGGTCAATAGACCGGCAGCCAGCAATTCTTTGTATAATTTATTTCTTCCTTCGATAATCCCCTCAGACTTGCCTTTGGCAATTCCTTTAGCCATACCTTCCATAAAGCCTTTTTCTTCGCCCTCTTCAAGCCAGATTTTTTTAGCTTCATTCCAATCCCACTCAACACTGATCAT
>JBJDXG010000075.1:0-5554 GCA_051866555.1 bacterium
CTGGTTGGAGTTACCCGCAGGCTGACATTGGATTCCAATTCTTTAAACAAACGATCTCTTAAATGGCGGGAGGTTAAAAAATCCCCCTCTTTGCCGGCAAAAGGACTGTCATTAGTTGAAAAGGTCATTTTTAAAGTCGGCTCATCAACCTCTAAAACCGGCAGAGCCTCTGGATTTTCCAGAGAAGAAATAGTCTCGCCAATATTAGCCTTCTCCAAACCGCTGATAGCTACGATATCGCCCATAGCCGCTTCTTCAGTTTCTACCTTTTTCAGTCCCTGATAAGTAAACAGCTTGGCTATTTTGCCTCTTTCGATACTGCCGTCTCGCTTGCAGATAGAAACAGTGCGTCCGCTGTTCATTTTTCCTCTGGTAATTCTTCCGATAACGATTCTGCCTAAATATTCATCATAATCCAGGTTAGTAACCAGCATCTGCAGATCAGCTTCCAGTTCTCCAACCGGGCAAGGCACTTTATTGATAATCAAATCAAAAAGCGGTTTTAAATCCTTCGCTTCTTCATTCAGCTTTAATTTAGCAACCCCTTGTCTGGCTGAAGCATAAGCTACCGGAAAATCAAGCTGGTCATCGTTGGCATCCAGCTCAATAAACAAATCTATTACTTCATCAATTACCCGAGGAATATCAGCATCAGGACGGTCTATTTTATTAACCACCACAATCGGCTGCAAATTCAAAGCCAAAGCCTTGCGCAGAACGAATTTAGTCTGCGGCATAGGTCCTTCAAAAGCATCAACTAAAAGCAGAACACCATCAACCATACCCAAAACCCGTTCCACTTCTCCGCCAAAATCAGCATGGCCCGGTGTATCCACAATATTGATTTTTATGCCATCATAATTGACCCCTGTATTTTTTGAAAGAATAGTTATGCCTCTTTCTCTTTCCAGATCATTAGAATCCATTACTCTTTCAGTAACGGTTTCATTGCTCCGGAAAATCCCGCTTTGTTTTAACATAGCATCAACCAAAGTAGTTTTACCATGGTCAACGTGAGCAATGATTGCTATATTTCTTAAGTCTTCTCTTTTTTGCATTTTATTTTCACTCCCAAATTTTTTCTGCCGTAATTTTAATTATACCTCATTTACTTAGTAAATAGCAATCTTTTTTTATCTTATCCTAAAAGCATTCTGTCATTATCCAGCTGCTTGCCGCTTACTTTTTCAAACATCTTTAATAAATCCTCAATAGTCAGGTTTTTCTTCTTTTCCCCTTCTACATCAATAATGATATTGCCGTTATGCATCATAATCAACCGATTGCCAAAGCGCAGGGCATCCCGCATATTATGAGTAATCATTAAGGTAGTCAGTTTATTTTTCGTTACTATCTTTTCCGTTAATTGCAGAACCTTTTCCGCCGTTTTCGGGTCTAAAGCAGCAGTATGCTCATCTAAAAGCAGCAGCTTAGGCTGATTCATTGTCGCCATTAACAAAGTCAGTGCCTGTCTTTGGCCTCCGGAAAGCAGACCTACCTTGCTGGTCAGCCGGTTTTCCAATCCTAGATCCAAGCCCTTCAGCAATTCCTTAAAGTGCTCCCTATCCTCTTTACGGGCACTCCAGCGCAAGGTCAGCATCTTGCCGCGCCTTGAAGCAATAGCCATATTTTCCTCTATCATCATTCCTGCGGCCGTTCCCAGCATCGGGTCCTGAAAAACACGGCCGATATATTTAGCTCTTTTATGCTCCGGTGTTTTAGTAATGTTGTTGCCGTCAATAATTATTTGCCCCTGGTCAACAGGAAACACACCGGCTATGGAGTTTAACAAGGTTGACTTGCCGGCTCCGTTGCCCCCGATTACAGTAACAAAATCACTCGGCTTTAAGCTGAGATTTAAATCAGACAAGGCCTTCTTTTCATTAATCGTACCGGCATTAAAGGTTTTAGAAACAGCTTCTATTTTTAACATGATTATTGAATACCTCCTTTTAATTTATTCAGTTTTTCTTTAAAAAGAGGCATAGACAGAGCCAAAGCTACTAAAATTGCCGTAAATAATTTCAAATCATTCGGCGGCATGCCCATTTCCAAAACAATGGCGATTACCAAACGATAAACAATAGAACCTAAAATTACCGAAATCAAACAGTTTTTGAAGCTTCTGACACCAAATAGAACTTCTCCTATGATAACAGAAGCAAGACCGATAACGATCGTTCCGATTCCCATGCCGATATCCGCAAAGCCGTTGTTTTGAGCTACTAAAGCACCTGAAATGGCCACCAAACCGTTGCTTAACAACAGACCCAGGATTATCGTCATATCTGTATTAACTCCATTAGCTCTGATCATTTGCTGATTAAAGCCGGTCGCCCTCACCGCCGCTCCGATTTCTGTGCCGCAGAACCAATAAATTAATACAGCAAAAAACACTGTACTGATTAAGCCTACTCCTAAAACTGAATTAGAAGCAGAAACTCCCAAGCCGGCAAAATCAGTAAAAAGAGTATCCAAACGCAAAAGAGAAACATTGGCTTTGCCCATGATTCTTAAATTGACAGAATAAACAGCTATCATAGTTAATATACCGGCCAATAAAGCAGGTATTCGCAATTTGGTATGTAAAACCCCTGTCACAACTCCGGACAGCATTCCGGCAATGGCAGCAAAAAATATGGAAGTCAGAGGACTGACTCCTTTAATGATCAGGGAAGCTGAAACGGCTGCTCCCAAGGGAAAGCTGCCTTCAACCGTTAAGTCCGCAACATCCAAAACCCGAAAGGTAAGGTACACGCCAAGCGCCATAATCGACCACAAAAGTCCCTGCGACACAGTAGGAACAAATAAATCTAACATAAAAAAACCTCCTAAATTAGTGTAACTCCTAACATACAGATAGGCTGCAAACAGAGCAACTGCTCATCTGCAACCTATCATAATGCCTAAAATTTCATTTTAAGCCTGATTTACTTTACTATTTCAGCTTTTTTAGCAATATCATCAGGAATTGCAATACCCAGCTTTTTAGCTACTGCTTCATTTACAGTAATCTTCATTTCTTTTAAAGATTGAATAGGCATATTAGCCGGTTCAGCCTTGCCGGATAAAATATCAGCTGCCATTTCTCCGGTTTGGAAGCCTAATTTATAATAGTCAATTCCCAAAGTAGCCAATCCGCCTGATTTAACCATGTTTTCTTCTCCGCAGATGATAGGCAGCTTAGCTCCTTCAGTTACCGAAACCAAAGTAGGCATTGCTGAAGCCATAATATTATCTGTCGGTACATAAATAACGTCAACCTTGTTGAGCAGACTTCTGGCTGCCTGCTGAATATCATTAACCGTAGAAACTGTTGCTTCAAGTACAGTTATACCCTTTGCCTTAGCAGCATCCTTTAAAATCTGTACCTGAGTTTGAGAATTTACTTCACTTGAGCAGTAGATAGTACCAATTTTTTTAGCCTGAGGCACGAATTGCAGCAATAAATCAAGCTGCTCTGCTACCGGATTCATGTCTGTTGTTCCGGTAACATTGCCATTAGGCTTTTCATTGCTCTCTACTAATTTAGCTCCTTCATAGTCAGTAACTGCTGTAGCTACTATAGGAATATCCTTAGTTACATTGGCTACGGATTGAGCAGCCGGAGTTGCAATCGCACAAATCAAATCAACCTTATTATTGACAAAACGCTGACTTATATTTTGCAGATTAGATTGGTCAGCCTGAGCATTCTGCTGGTCGAATTTAACATTATCCTTAAAGCCACGGGAAGCAAGACCGTCAATAAAACCTTTATTAGCTGCGTCAAGAGCTCCATGCTCAACTAACTGCACAATACCGATGTTATAAACCTTTTCATCAGTACCAGCTGTTTTTGCCTGTTCCTTGCAACCGCATAAAAGACCTAAAGTAAGCATGAAGGTCAGAGCCAGGATTAAACCTTTCCATTTTTTCGCTGTGAATTTCATAATATCATCCTTTCATTTATTTATGTAATTAAAAAGATATTCGACAAAAATTAAAGCTTTCCTTTTTAATTTACTGTTATTCTTCATCTGTTTTTGCAGTTTTTCTGAAAATTTAAAAATCTTTTTTCCAGATACCATAAGCAATACGGCTGTATCTTCCTCCCTGGACTTCAGGACAGTTTAATTGCTGCAAAAGCCTGCTGCCTGCTCTTACTTTGACTACTACTCTTTTTTTAGCTGCTCTAAGCGCCTGATTTAATAATTCCGGGGTTAAAGGCTCAGTCCTGGCAAAGCAGCGCAGACTTTCCATCGTGGAAGAGCCCTTGACTGAATGGTCAAACATGGGATCAAAATAAATGACGGAAAAGCTTTCCTCCGGCAGCTCAGGCAAACAGTTTACATAATCTTTATTATGGAGATTTATCCTGTGCATCGCAGTCTTTAAATCAAGAGCTTTTTCCTCATAATTAGCCAGACCATACTGCGTAACAGCATAAATCAGTTTATCAGCTTCCCAGGCTGTTACTGCACTCTGCAAAAACCAGGCAGCCGTAAGGGCATCGCCGCATAATCCGGCTGTACAGTCGAGCAGAGTATCTCCAGGAATTAAATTTAAAGCTTTAAGCAGATGATCCGGCTTTCCCTGCTGCAAATTCAAAATACGCAGCTTAGCCATATTAGGGTGGAAGCTCAGCTTCTTCTCCTTATTAGCCAAAACCAGTCTTTTTTCTTCCAAAATCAAAAGCAAAGCATTGTCAGCCCAATATTCCTTCATGCTCATACTGCTGCGGCTGAAAAAAGGAATATTAAGCTCAGCAGCTAATCTCCTGGCTTTCTTTATTAAATCAGGCTGAGGATGATAAGAGGTCGTTAATTGTATTTTCATCTTCTTTTAAAATACCCTTCTATATCCTTTTGGGAAAAATCTATGATAGTCGGCCGGCCATGCGGGCAGGTATAAGGATTATCTGCCTTTTTCAGCTGTTCTAAAAGCTCCTCCACTTCCTGCTCAGTCAGAGTGTCGCCTGCTTTAATGGCTGTACGGCAGGCCATAACGGCTAAGGCTTTTTGACGTTTGTCCTTTGACCACTCGGCAATATCCAGCTCCAGCAGGTCATGAATTACGGCTAAAGCATCCTTTTCCTGCATTCCCTGCGGTATTCCGCGGATAAGATAGGATTTTTCGCCGAACGGTTCAATAATAAAGCCATATTCCATAATCTTTTGTCCGGCTTTCTGCCAGAGCTCATTTTCCTTTAAGGTCAGCTCCAGATTGACAGGCAGCAGCAAGGCTTGTATCTCTTGTTTGCTTTCTTTATTTTGGCTGAATTTTTCATATAAAATTCTTTCATGCGCTGCATGCTGGTCCAAAAGATACATGCGGTCAGCTGCTTCTAAAACAATATAAGTATTAAAAAGCTGTCCAATGACCTTAACCTCGGGGAAGTCTCGCTGCCTTACCGGCTCTTCTTTTATTTCCGGTTCAGCCGAAGAAGCAAAGCTTATCTGCCGGTATTCTCCGGGCATTTCTTTGACAGCTTCAGCCTCTTTAGGCCGGATAAAGGAAGGAGTCCTCTCCTCTGATAGATTTATCTTAGGCTTTTCCCTTTCAGCTATTTCTA
>JBJDXG010000076.1:0-5539 GCA_051866555.1 bacterium
CTATTTATTTCTTTTAAGCATCCTGTTTTCAACTGCTGGTAATAATCTGGAGCAAGAAAGGGCTGATATTTTTCCAGGCGGCTCATATCTCCTGTTTCCAAAACGATGAAGTCGGCTTCAGTATGCAGAAATGCCTGCTTTAATTTAGCAAAATCGCTGGAATAATTCCAGGGAAACTGCGGGTTAAATCTAAGCATGGCTGAAGAAACATCGCCTAAATCTATCTCACCGCTTTCATTGGCGGCAATGCTTGCTGCACAGCGGTTTAATGCTGGTTCAGGGTGAAAAAGGTCACTGTTGCCGAAAACTGCTGTTTTGCAGCCGCTTTTTTGCAGGGTATGGCCCAGCAGTCCCGGGTGGGGTTGATATTTGGAGGTGCGGTTAAGATTATTTATTTCAGCAAAGCCAAGATGGCAGACCTCTCCTTTAATTTTGCCTTTTTGCAGTTTAGTTGGAATTTCTGAAGAGTTAAAAGCATATCCGCCTAAAGCTCCGGCCAAAGCTCTTTGCCCTGAGCCGATAGTCAGATAGCTGTGTCCTGGCTCTTTATTCTTGGCTGTGTTGGTGTTCATTAAGGCAATACTGCTCTCGGGAATAAGTTTTTTAATCTGGGGTATTTGCTGCCAGTCAGCTAAAGAGAGGTGATCGATTATCACCATGACCGTTTTAGCCTCGGCGGGCAGGATAAAAAAATTAAGCAGTAAACATAAGCTGATAAACAGATAACGCAAGCTGATATCCTCCTTTTCCTGTTTAGTTTATGCCGGAATGGAATTTTTAAACCAGGTGTCTTATTTCTTCTCTTTTCAGCTTGTTGTTAAGGAGCAAATAATATATAATGAAACAATATGCATATTAATAAATTAGGAGGAAGAACCAGGTGAGTATATTAAATGTGGAGCACGTAAGCCAGGGCTTTGGCGAAAGAAAAATTTTGGATGATGTCAATTTCCGCCTGTTAAAGGGCGAGCATATTGGTCTGATAGGGGCTAACGGTGAGGGCAAATCGACCTTTTTAAATATTATTACCGGTCAAATGAAGCCGGATGAGGGCAAGGTGGAATGGTCCAACCGCGTTACAGTCGGCTATCTTGACCAGCACAGCTCTCTTACTCCGGAAAAGACGATTCGGGATGTGCTGCGGGAAGCCTTTGGGCAAATGTTTGCTCAGGAAAAGGAAATGCTGGCTATGTACGATAAAATGGGCAGTGCGTCTGAGGAAGAGCTGAGCCAATTGATGGAGGAGGTAGGAGAGATTCAGTCTGTCTTAGAAGAAAGCGGCTTTTACAGTCTTGATGCCAGAATAGAAGAGGTAGCCAATGGTCTTGGCTTAGGGGCTATTGGTTTGGACCGGAGTGTGGCTGATTTGAGCGGCGGGCAGAGAACTAAGGTTTTGCTGACTAAGCTGCTTTTGCAGAATCCTACTATTTTAATCTTAGACGAGCCGACCAATTACTTAGATGTGGAGCATATTCAGTGGCTGACCGCTTACCTGCAGAGATATGAGAACAGCTTTATTCTGGTTTCTCATGACATACCATTTTTAAATGCTGTAGTCAATCTTATTTATCATGTTGAGCAGGGCGTACTTACCCGATATAAGGGAGATTACGACCATTTTCAGCAGATGTATGAGCTGAAAAGGAAGCAGGAGCTGTTAGCGTATGAAAGGCAGCAAAAGGAGGTAGATAAACTGGAAACATTTATTGCCCGCAATAAAGCCCGGATTTCTACTACTGGGAGAGCCCGCAGCCGGCAGAAGCAGTTGGATAAGATGGAGCTTTTGGAAAGACCTAAGCAGATAATCAAGCCGACCTTTCATTTTTTAGAGGGCAGAACCTCAGGCAGAGTGGTTTTTAAAACTGATGAGCTGGTTTTAGGCTATCAGGAGCCCTTGTCCAAGCCTTTAAAAATAGTCCTGGAAAGAGGAGAAAAGGTGGCCTTGAGGGGAGTTAATGGTCTGGGCAAATCGACTCTTTTAAAAACTCTTTTAGGGGAAATAAAGCCTTATACCGGCAGGGTAGAATTGGGGGATTATCTTTTGCCTGGCTATTTTGAGCAGGAGAGCAGCCGTAAAAATATGAAGACAGCCTTAGACGAGGTCTGGGACGAGTACCCGGGGCTGACTAATTTTGAGGTAAGACAGGCCCTGGCCAGATGCGGTCTTACTAATGAGCATATTACGAGTAAAATGATGGTTTTGAGCGGAGGAGAAAATGCTAAGGTCAGATTATGCAAGCTGATGCTGAAGGAAGTGAATTGGCTGGTTTTAGATGAGCCGACTAATCATTTGGATGCAGATGCCAAGGAAGAGCTGCAGCGGGCTTTAACTGATTTCAAGGGAAGTATTCTTCTGGTTTCCCATGAACCGGAATTTTATGAAAGCTGGGTGGATACAGTTTGGAATGCAGAAGAATGGACTACTAAAATTGTTTAATTTTCCTAATTTAAAAGGGTTTTGCGATAATTAATTGAATTATTAAAGTAATAAATAATTTCTGAATTTTTAAAGTTAGGAGAGAGCGGTTTGAGCTTAATATTTTTTGAAGGCAGTAAGCTGGTCATGTGGGGCGGATTATTGCTGATCCTGGTTTTAAGCGGTTTAATCATATTGTTGTTTTTCTCCTTGAAGCGCAATAAAAACTATGTAAAAACCCTTTCTTACAGCTATGAGGAGATCAATGCCCTTTATGAAGAATTAGTTTCCACAGAAGAAACGCTGCGGGAAAATTATACTATTCTGGAAGAGCAGAAGGAATTATTAGAATCGAAAGAAGAGCAATACCGTAAAATATTTGAATGTACTACGAATGCTCTTTTGATTTTTGATAATGAGAGAAAGATCGTTGATGCTAACCCACTGGCGTGTTCTCTTTACCATGGAACGCGGGAAGAGCTAATAGGCAAGACCTTTAAGGATATTATCCGACCTAAGGTCTACAGCAACGGAATTTATGAAACGATATTTGACTCGCTGGATAAAGAACAATTTTTAACGCTGAGCATTCAGGAGGACAGCAGGACCGGGGAGACTATTTCTTTGCAGATTAAGGGCTGGCGTTATTACTTTAAAAAGGTATTTTATTTATTGATTATTGATGATATAACCAGCTTAAACCGGCAGGAAGAAGAAATCAAACGCCTGATTTATTTTGATCAAGTTACTGATTTGCCTAACCGCATGACTTTGGTGGAATGGATCGATGATAAGGTGCGGCAAAGTCCTGAGCTTAAAGGGGCTGTGCTTATGCTCGATCTGGATGATTTTAAAATTATCAATGATTCCTTAGGCCATGCTGCGGGGGATCAGTTTTTATATGATGTAGCCAGAAGGCTGGATATTTTTTCTTCCTTTAAAAGCTTAGTTGCCCGTTACGGCGGAGATGAATTTGTGGTTGCTTTACATGATTATGATAATCTTGATGTTATTAAGGCTTATTGTCACAATCTGCTCAATCTGTTTACCAATCCTTTTTATCTGGAGGGACGGGAGTTTATTATCTCAGTCAGCATAGGTATAGCCTTATATCCTTCACATGGTGATTCAGCAGAGCTTCTGCTCAAAAAGGCTGAATTGGCGATGTATGAATCACGCAATCGCTGCAAAAACTGCTTTTTAATTTTTAATAAGGCTATGGAAGAGGATTTACATAAAAAGAATTTCTTTTTAAGCAAGCTGCGTACTGCCTTAGCCAAAAAGCAGATGCTGGTTGTCTATCAGCCGCAGTATAATCTGAAAAAAAGCAAGGTCTGTGGTTTGGAGGCCTTAGTAAGGTGGCAGCTGCCGGGCTATGGCATAGTTTCACCGGTTGATTTTATTCCTTTAGCGGAAAATAACGGTGTAATCAATGATTTAGGTGCTTTTGTTTTAGAAGAAGCCTGTTGGTTTGCTAAGGAAATCAATGAAGGACGAGAAGATAAAATAATAGTTTCAGTTAATCTTTCGCCGATTCAGCTGATGGACAGCAGCTTTTTGGATAAATTAAGGAGGATTTTAAGCAAAACTAATTTAGAGCCTTCTTTATTAGGCTTAGAGATTACCGAAGGCATAGTTATGGATTCCTTTAAGTCTAATATAGTTATATTAAGAAATTTACAGGATATGGGAATAAAAATAGCACTTGATGATTTTGGTACTGGTTATTCATCCTTAACTTATCTGAAAAAATTGCCGATCAACTATTTAAAGCTCGATAAGGGATTTATCATGGATATAGATAAAAAGAATAATATCCGTTATTTGCTGGAGGCGATTATCAGAACTGCTCCTCATATGGGACTTACTATAATAGCTGAGGGGATAGAAACAGTTCATCAGATGGATTTGCTGAAAAATTGCAATTGTGATATCATTCAGGGCTATTTAGTCAGCAAGCCTATAAGTCCGGAATTAATGCGTGAGTTTTTAAAAAATGAAAAGACTAATTTAGCTGCTTTGTAAGCTGCTAAATTAGTCTTTTTTTAAATCATCTTCTGCAGGAAGCCCTGTAAACGGGGATGCTGAGGATTTTGAAATATCTGCTCCGGCGTGCCCTCTTCCAGAAAAACACCTTCATCCATGAAGATAACTCGGTCAGAAACTTCTCTGGCAAAGCTCATTTCATGGGTAACAACGACCATGGTCATGTTTTCCTGAGCCAGCTGCTGCATAACCTGCAATACCTCTCCTACCAGCTCAGGGTCAAGAGCCGAGGTAGGCTCATCGAAAAGCATGATGTGCGGTTCCATTGCCAAGGCTCTGGCAATGGCCACTCTTTGCTTCTGTCCGCCGGATAAACGGCAGGGATAAAAATCCTTGCGTTCGAAAAGACCGACTTTTTTTAACAGCTCAAGTGCCTTCTTTTCAGCCGCCTCTTTATTCTGCTTTAAAACTACAATTGGCGCAATAGTTATATTTTCCAGAACGGTTAAATGCGGGAAGAGATTAAAATTCTGAAAAACCATGCCCAGGTTTTTGCAGACCTCCCGGATATTTTTTTCCGGTCCGCTGAGCGTTTTTCCTTCAATACTGATAGTACCCTGATGGATTGTTTCCAAATGATTTAAACAGCGCAGAAATGTACTTTTGCCTGAGCCTGACGGCCCGATAATGGAAACTACCTCACCCTGCTTTATCTGAAAATCTATATTTTTTAAAACCTTATGCTTGCCAAAATACTTTTCAATCTTATTAGTTTCAATCATTGTTTTCATGCGCTTCGGCTCCTTATTCGTAGATGGAAAATTTCTTTTCCAGTTTGTTAAAGATAACGGTGAAGACAGCTGTAATAATCAGATAAATTACGGCTGCGACTAAAAATGGTGTCATAGTGAAGTCGCGGGCCACGATCTGCTTAGTTGCTCTTAAAAGCTCTTCCATGCCTATAACTGAAACTAAAGCAGTATCCTTAATCAGTACGATATATTCATTGCATATAGGAGGCAGAACTCTTTTAAAGGCCTGCGGCACAACTATCTTCTGCATCGTTTGCTTGTAGCTCATGCCCAGGACCTTAGCGGCTTCATATTGTCCTTTATCGATAGAAACGATACCGGCCCT
>JBJDXG010000077.1:0-5370 GCA_051866555.1 bacterium
GGAAGCAGAGTCTGCTTTTCTTAAAGGAGAGATTCTGGTAGGCGCAGTTATTGTCTGTGGGGATGAGGTTATAGCTGCGGCTCATAATCTCAAGGAAGAGAGGCATGACCCGACTGCTCATGCAGAGCTCTTAGCTATTCAGGCGGCCTGTGCTTATCTTGGCCGGTGGCGTTTAAGCGACTGCACTATGTACGTTACTTTAGAGCCCTGTCCGATGTGTGCCGGTGCTTTAGTACAAAGCCGAATGCGGAGGCTGGTTTACGGCGCTTATGATGCCAAGGCGGGGGCTGTCGGTTCGGTGGTCGATCTTTTAGACCATCCGCGGCTTAATCATCAGGTGTTCGTTACTTCAGGGGTTCTTGGCAGCGAGTGCCAGGATATTTTACAACGTTTTTTTGAAAATTTGCGAAATAAATAATTATTGCGGAGAGATGGCCGAGTTTGGTTGAAGGCGCTCGTCTCGAAAACGAGTGAATGATTAAGGTCGTTCCGTGAGTTCGAATCTCACTCTCTCCGCCAGATAAAGTAGAGCGTGGAGAGATGGCTGAGCGGTTGAAGGCGCTCGCCTGGAAAGCGAGTATACGGGGTTAACTCGTATCGAGGGTTCAAATCCCTCTCTCTCCGCCAGAATATGCAATAAGATTTGCCGTGCTAGACGGGGAGGTAGCGGTGCCTTGTAGCCTGCAATCCGCTATAGCAGGGTTGAATTCCAGACTGAGGTTTTTGTTCTGTGAGGTCTGCCTCGGATAAGTGATGAGGAAGATCGGGTCCTGTGCAATAAACCATCATGAACTCCGTCAGGTTCGGAAGAAAGCAGCGGTAAGTGAGTCGGTTTATGTGCCGCAGGGAAACCTGGTCAGAGTTAACTGGACGGGTAACGCTTGGAGAGAAAAATCGAGGTCTGGTGCACGGCTTTTACTTTAAAAATAAAGATGGTGTAAACCATCTTTTTCTTTTGAGGAGGCATTTGCTTGCAGTATCTTTCTCTTTACAGGAAATGGCGGCCTAATAATTTAGCTGAATTAAAGGGGCAGGACGCTGTTGTCAGGACCTTGACCAATGCTTTGGAGCAGAAAAAAATTGCTCATGCTTATCTTTTTTCCGGGCCGCGCGGGACAGGAAAGACGAGTACAGCGAAGATTATAGCTGCCTGTCTTAATTGTGCTTCGGGAGTAACCGCCAGTCCCTGCGGTGAATGTGAATGCTGCCGGAAGATTAAAGCTGGTTATTTCCTTGATGTTTTGGAAATAGATGCGGCTTCTAATCGGGGCATTGATGAAATACGTGACCTCAGGGAAAAGGTGAAATTTTTGCCGACTGAGGGACGGTATAAGGTTTATATTATAGATGAAGTACATATGCTTACTACGGAAGCCTTTAATGCTCTTTTAAAAACTCTGGAGGAGCCGCCGGAGCACGTTGTTTTTATCCTGGCGACTACGGAGCAGCATAAGATACCGGCGACGATTCTTTCCCGCTGTCAGTGCTTTGATTTTAAGCCGGTTGCGTTGTCGGAGATGACTGAGGCTTTAGCTGATATTGCTTCTAAGGAGGGCTTTAAGGTCGATGCTGCCTCTCTGCACCTTTTGGCGCGCAGTGCCCAGGGCGGGATGCGTGATGCCTTGGGGCTTTTGGATCAGGCGGCTGCTTTTGCCGGCGGCAATATCCGGCTGGAGGACGTTAATGCGCTGCTGGGCTTGGCTGACGGGAAAAGCCTGTTCCTTTTGGCTGATTTGGTCTGTCAGCGTGATGAAGCCGGAGTGCTGCAGCTTATTCAAAGCCTGGTGGAGGAAGGACACGATTTGCAGCAGTTTATTAAGGGTGCGGTTGAGCATTTCCGCAGTCTGCTTTTTTTTAAATTAGTGACCGACCCGAAAGCGGTTCTGCAGCTGACTGAGGAAGAGTTTCAGCCTTTGCAGAAGCAGTCTTTGCAGTTCAGGAAGGATGAGCTGACAAGGATATTAAAAATACTTTTCAGCTGTCAGAATGAAATCAAATACGCTTTAAATGTTCGCTGGAGTTTGGAGTTTTATCTCTT
This sequence comes from bacterium, assembly GCA_051866555.1. Lineage (GTDB taxonomy): Bacteria > Bacillota > JBJDXG01 > JBJDXG01 > JBJDXG01 > JBJDXG01. The sequence continues at coordinate 2,039 of JBJDXG010000077.1, forward strand.
GCAGCTGTGTGACCGGGCTGAATATTTGTCTCATTTGGAGCAAAGGGTTTCGGCGCTGGAAAAGCTTTTGGAGAATAAGGATTTTTCCGGTCTCAGTGCCGTTAAGCCGGCTGATGTGAGAGAAGCGGGAGATATTTCTCAGACTGAGCCGCCGCCGGCGGAAGTGTCGGAGGATTATTTAGCTGAAGAGGAAGCACTGCCTGCTGACCAGGAGGCTGTTCCTGCGGCTGATTTTTCAACGGAGGAGCTGGAGGAGATCTGGCCGCTTCTGCTGGAAAAGGTGAAGAAAAAGAAGAGAACCTATCATGCTTATCTTTCTGAGGGTAAGTTAAAGGGAATTAAGGACGGGCAAATCAGGCTCAGTTTCCCTAAAAAATTCAGCTTCCATAAGGAAAATGCTGAAAGGCCGGAGGTTAAGGCTTTAATTAAGGATATTCTGCTTAATGATTTTCATAAAAATGCTTCTTTGGTCTGCTTAGAAGAAGGAGAAGAAGAGGCAAAAGACGAAAAGAGAGAAAAAAAACCTGTCTCTAAGAATGAACATTCTCTGCTGCAAAAGACTTTAGCTGCTTTTCAGGGAGAAATTATAGAAAAAAAGAGGAGTGAATAATTATGATGGGTAAAAATATGAATATGAACAAGATGATGAAGCAGGTTCAGGAAATGCAGAAAAAGATGATGCAGACTCAGGAGGAGCTGAAGAACAAGACGGTTGAAGCGACTGCCGGAGGCGGAGTGGTTAAGGTAACAGCTAATGGTCATAATCAGATACTTAATGTGACTATTGATCCTTCCGCAGTTGACCCTGATGATGTGGAAATGCTTCAGGATTTAGTGACTGCTGCGGTCAATGAGGCGTTAAGAAAGGCTCAGGAGCTTATGACTAAAGAAATGGGCAAAATAACCGGCGGAATGAATATTCCGGGATTGTTCTAAAATGTTTTATGCAGAGCCTGTAGCTAAGCTGATAGAGGAATTGGGCAGGCTGCCCGGCATTGGGCCGAAAACTGCCCAGCGACTGGCCTTTTATATTCTTGATTTGCCAGAGGAAAGGGCTAAATCTCTGGCTGAGGCTATTGCGGAGGTGAAGAGCAAGACGAAATACTGCTCTGTCTGCTGCAATATTACGGCCCAGGATCCCTGTGAGATATGCAGTGATTTAAATCGTGACCACTCGGTTATCAGTGTGGTTGAAGAGCCTAAGGATCTGGTGGCTCTGGAAAAGACCAGGGAATATAAGGGGCTGTATCACGTTTTGCATGGAGCTATTTCGCCTATGGACGGCATAGGGCCTGACCAGCTCCGGATCAAGGAATTGCTGGAGCGGTTGAAAAGTAAAGAAGTTAAAGAGGTTATTCTGGTGACTAACCCTAATATTGAGGGAGAAGCAACGGCTATGTATCTTGCCCGTCTGATTGCCCCTCTGGGGATTTTAGTTACCCGGATTGCTCATGGCTTGCCGGTGGGCGGAGATTTGGAGTATGCTGATGAGATAACTCTGCTCAAGGCCTTGGAAGGCAGAAGAAAGGTTGAATAGTAATAAAACCCCTCCTTATGGATATAATTACCATAAGGAGGGGTTTTATTATGCTGAATTGGCTGAATGATATTTGTCGTAAATTTTATCTTTCTTTACTGCATCCGTCATTAAGAGGCGATGGGGAGGAAAGAGAGAGCAGACTGCTCTTGGAAGCGGTTAAAGCGGCGAAGAGAGAATGGGAAACGGCGGAGCTGTATTTCAATGAGGTAACTGATCCTGATTTAGTAGAATATGCCGTTTTTATTTTGGAAGCGGCGAAAAGAAAATATCTTTATTTGTGGAAGAAGAGCAGGGAATGGGAAATAAGTCTGTAAAAAGAGGTGAGTGCTTTGCCTGATATAGTTGTCTTATGCGGATATGGATTGGGATTTTTCCTGCTGTATTTGCTGCTGCGCTTTTTGGTAGTGCCGGCGAAGATAATGCTGCGTTTTTTGTTTAATGCGGCGTTAGGTGGCGGAATGCTGTTGGTTTTGAATTTTCTGGGTGCTGCGCATGGCTTTTATCTGCCTTTAAATCCTTTAGCGGCTCTCCTGGTTGGTTTTTTGGGCCTGCCAGGCTTTATCCTGCTTTTAATTTTACATTATTTAACTTTAAATTAGTCTTTTTTTGGCAGCATAGAAATGACTGGTTTGGCGAAAAATGAAAACAGAGGTCTGGCAAAAAAAGAGGTGGATTTTTTGGTATTGGCAGAAGCCTATGTGGGAGAATATGCCAGCGGCAAAAGCGAAGTGGCGGTCAACCGCGCTTTGCAGCTTTTAAGCGATGGTTCTGGGGTAACGCTGGCTGATCTGGATTTAGTCGAGCCCTGCTATACCTTGCGGCCTTTGCAGGCTAAGCTGACTAAAATGGGGCTTAAGGTCATTTCCTGGCAGACGGGAGATGTGCTCGGTCTAGGAGAGACCGGCGGCATCATCCATCCTGCTGTCCGCTGGGTGCTGCATTCTTCAGGCTCGGTGGTGCTTGATGTGGGTTACGGTGCTTTTGGAGCTAAGACTTTAGATTTATTGGAAAAGAATGAAGAGAAAGATCTGCGGGTTTATGGTGTGGTGAACTGCGGCCGGCCGCTTACTTCCTCGGTGGAGGGAATAGTTGATTATGTCCTGAGCCTGGGGAGGATAGACGGACTTGTGAATAACAGCCATTTGGGAGAAGAGACTGATGAACAATTTATTTTAGAGTCTTATGAGATGGTTAAAAAGGCGGCTGACTGTTTGCAGCTCCCTTTGAAGGCGACCTCGGTGCTGCCGCAGTTTGCGGCTCTGGCAGAAGAAAATTGCGATACGAGTGTCTGGCTTTTGCAGCGTTATATGGACAAGGCTTTTTGGTAACAATTTAGGAGGTGCAGAGATGGCTCTGATTGAAGAAAAAAAGGCTTTTATGACTGGCAATGAGGTTGTGGCCTGGGCTGCGGTGGCTGCCCGTGCTGATATTATGTATGGTTATCCGATTACTCCGCAAAATGAAATCATGCACTACTGGACCCGCTTAGCTCCGAAGTATGAGAAAAAGTTCATGCAGACTGAGGATGAGCTGTCGGCCGGTTTTACTGCTTTAGGCGGAGTCATGGCTGGCAAAAGGGCGTTTACGGCGACTGCCGGGCCCGGCAATGTTTTGATGCAGGAGCCGATTGCTATGGCGGAGATGATGCGTATCCCTTCGGTGATGATTATTCAGCAGAGAGGCGGGCCTTCTACGGCTACGGTTATTTATGCTCAGCAGGAGGTTACTCTGACGACGAGAGGCGGCAACGGTGAGGGAATGAGGGTGGTCTACTCTACTTCAACCCATCAGG
>JBJDXG010000078.1:0-1657 GCA_051866555.1 bacterium
AAATTTTTTGACCTGGTCTGCCGGAAGTCCTCTGCCTCTTAAGGTGGGGGATGAAGGCGGGTCTGGCGAATTTACCTGTATAATATTAAATTCCCCTTGCATAATTAATAAGAATATGTTAAAATTGTCAATGTAATGTTGAAAAGATATTTTCAGAGGGTATTTTGAATTATATGGGACTATTATCCTATATAAAGCATTTTTCCTCCGCATTAGATTATATCTGGGCTGAGGGCAATTTGAGGCAAAAAAATTACCAAAAAATAGCTGAAAAAATTTTTGCTCCGCAAATGGCGGTTTGAGGCCAGTCACTGCTTGGGTTTGCGGGGTCGGGGTTAAACAAATAAGCTCCCGGCAACGGGACGGAAACTCCATTTTCTTAATCTCTGCTATTTTTCTAAGAGCAACAGTTAAACAAATAAGCTCCCGGCAACGGGACGGAAACTTTAATACCTCGTAGTAAGCAACTTTCAATTTGCTGTTAAACAAATAAGCTCCCGGCAACGGGACGGAAACCCCTATTGGATACTGCTCTGTTAGTCCTTGCCCTATTCTTGTTAAACAAATAAGCTCCCGGCAACGGGACGGAAACCTTTTGATTATTTTTTTACCTATGTGCGGAATCAGAAATTGTTAAACAAATAAGCTCCCGGCAACGGGACGGAAATCGTAGAAATCCAACCAAGAATGGTGACAAATAATAAAGGTTAAACAAAAAAGCCGACTGGGATTTTTGAGCATAAGAAAAGACAGCTTATTTCTAAGCTGTCTTAATTGACTTATTTTATTGTTTAAACCGTAAGTCTCTTTCTATTTGATTTTTCATTTAAAGAACGTCGCGGCGCAGTAGTATTAGGCCATGGACTTTTACCTTGATTAATATTTTGTATTTCTTTAATTGTAAGCATTTCGGTTATAATCTTTTTCTTTTCAATTTGTTTTTTCATACCCAACACCTACCTCTTCACATTTTTTGATAAACCCTTGAGCGGCTTTCATTTGCCTTTCAGCATCATTTGGATATTTTAACAACTCATTTTCAACAGATAGTTTTTTTAGCAATAATATAGCTTTATCATACTCAAAATTATTGTTTTTATACAATGCATAAATTTGACCTTGATTCGTTATAACTGTAAAAACTCCAAAATATTGATCAAAAATAAACATTGCTATATCAGCAAAAGAAAATCCATTTGTCGAAGGGTGGTTATGAGCAACAATTAAATCCCCTGCATATGATTTATGCTTAAGTACATTAACTTCAATATATCACTATATTTAACACTATTTTCTGTTCCTAATATCTTTATTGAAAATTCAAAATCATAATTTTGTAATAACATAACTTCTTTACAATCATTTTCTTCCTTAGCTATTTTAAGCAAATCTTTATGAACCTGCTGTAGTGCTAAGTTTTGTTCATTAGAAAATCCCGGGATGGCAATCAATTTTACTTTCTTAATTGCCATATCTGTTATAGTAAATATATGATCTTTTTTTCTAGCTTGTTCTAGCTGTTTCAAGGACATATCACTCCTTGAATTAATTATACCATTAGCTAATTGAAAATTAAAGCCTTTCAGCCGGTCTTGCCCTGCATTCCAGATTCTTGTTTTCTGTTCTTCTGTATCAACCTGAAGTCTGGTTATCGGCA
>JBJDXG010000078.1:1757-5363 GCA_051866555.1 bacterium
TTTTTTAAATAAATCTCTTGACATTAAATAAAAATGTGCTATAATTAATGATGTTGACAGGTTAATAATTTTCTTGGTGACTTTAGCGGAGAAGTAACACCCGTACCCATTCCGAACACGGAAGTGAAGAGCTCCAGCGCTGATGGTACTGCAGGGCAGACTGTGGGAGAGTAAGTCGTTGCCAAGTTTAAATTTTAAAAACTCTTAGAAGTAAATTCTAAGAGTTTTTCTTATTTTGCAGATACAAGTAAGGCATGGCTTAAAAATATAAGCCATGCCTTTTAATTAATATTTTGCTATGCAGTTTAAAGTGCTTTTAAAACCTTAGCCAGACGCTTTACTCCGGCTATGATATTTTCTTCACTGGCATTGGAGTAGTTAAGCCGCATATAGTTGCGGTGCGGTTCGTTGGCAAAGAAATCTTCGCCGGGAACGAAGGCTACCTTTTCCTTTAATGCCAGAGCTAAAACCTCGGTCGCATCTGTTCCTTCCGGCAATTCCACCCAGGTGAATAATCCGCCTTCCGGCTTAGTAAACTTGCAGCTTGCCGGAAATTCTGCTGCCATAGTGTCCAGCATTAACTGACGGCGTTTTAAGTAAGTTTTTTTGATTTTAGCGATATGAGCGTCAATATCATAATTAAGCATAAACTCAGCAGCTTCCATTTGACCTAAGGTATTGCTGTGCAGGTCTGCTCCCTGTTTTAAAATATTGTATTCACGCAGGATTTCAGGCGCAGCGCAGATCCAGCCTATTCTAAGACCGGGACAGAAGATTTTGGATAAGGTGCCAAGATAGATTACCCAGCCCTCATCGTCAAAATGCTTGATTGCCGGTTGATTTTCCCCCATGAAGCGCAGAGCGCCGTAAGGATTGTCTTCAATGATTGGAACGCGGTACTGCGCAGCCAGTTTAACCAGCTTTTTTCTTCTCTCTAAGGAAATAGTACGGCCGGTTGGATTTTGGAAGTCAGGCACAGTATAGATGAATTTAGCGTTAGGATTTTCAGCCAGTGCTTTTTCTAATTCTTCAATAATCATGCCTTCCTCATCCATATTGACCTCTGCATATTTAGGCTGATAAGCGTTGAAAGCATTTAAAGCTCCAAGGTAAGTCGGCTTTTCACAGATTACGACATCCCCCGGGTTAAGAAAGAGCTCGCCGGACAGGGAAAGCCCCTGCTGAGAACCGCTGGTGATCAAGATATCATCAGGTACGGCTTTTATGCCTGAACGAGCTATCAATTTGGTGATAAATTCACGTAAAGGCAGATAACCCTCGGTTGTTGCGTACTGCAGCGCTTGTGCCCCGCTTGATTTGAGAACATTTATGCTGATTTCAGTAATTTCTTGGACAGGAAAATGCTCAGGCGCGGGAAGACCGCCCGCAAATGAGATGATATCCGGCTGTTCAGTCAGCTTTAAAAGTTCACGAATACGTGAGCTTTTCATATTTTTCATTCTTTCAGCAAATATAGGTTGCATAATTAACCCCCCTAATAATTTATCCGAGTAGACTGTAAAAGTTAAATATTATTTTAACTCAACTGATTTTATTTGTAAAGTAAAAAGGGGTTGAAGTTTTGCGGGAATATGTATATAATGAAAGCAATAGTAATATTTATGCATATAAATGAATAAATATCGAAAGAAGGGGTAATTGTGATAAAGGTATGTGTTATTGGGGCAACCGGCTATGTGGGCAGTGAGCTGGTCAGACTCCTGGCGTCTCATCCGCACGCTGAGCTGACCTCAGTAGTTTCCGAAAGCTATCAGGGCAAGAAGCTGCGGGAAATCTATCCCCACCTGCATGGCTTTGGGGATATGGTCTGCGATCCGTTGCAGATAGATGTTCTGGCTGATAAGGCAGACCTGTTTTTTCTGGCTTTGCCGCATGGTGTGTCTATGGATGTAGCTGACGGTCTTTTGAAGCTGGGCAAGACGGTTATTGATCTGGGAGCTGATTATCGGCTAAATGATCTGGCTGTCTATGAAAAGTGGTATGGACCGCATAAGACTCCTGAGCTTTTAAGCCGGGCGGTTTACGGGATTGCCGAGTTAAACCGCGAAAATATTGCCGGAGCTAAGCTTTTGGCTAATCCGGGCTGTTATCCGACAACTGCTCTTTTGGGGCTGGCACCGGCTCTGAAAAACGGTTTGATTGCTTTGGATCATATCATTATAGACTCCAAATCAGGCGTTTCCGGAGCAGGAAGAAAATTAAATCAGGCAACGCATTTTTGTGACTGCACTGAATCAACTAAGGCTTATAATGTAGGCAAACACCGCCATAAGCCGGAGATAGAGCAGGAACTGACCAAGCTTGCCGGAGAGAAGGTCAAGGTTACCTTTACTCCTCATCTGGTGCCTTTAGTCAGAGGAATGCTGAGTACTATTTATACTGATTTAAAGCCGGGAATTTCTTTAGCCAGGGTGCATGAAGCTTATCAGAAATTTTATCAGGATAATTATTTTGTTGAGGTGCTGCCGCTCGGTCAGCTGCCGGAAACACAGTTTGTGGCTGGTTCTAACTTCTGCAATATTGGTCTTGCTTTGGATGAGGAACAAAATCAGCTGATTATTTTATCAGCGATAGATAATTTATTAAAGGGTGCGGCCGGTCAGGCTGTGCAGAATATGAATATCATGTATGGCTGGCCGGAAAATACCGGACTGCAATATCCCGGTATGTATCCGTGAAGGGAGAAAGAAAATGAAGGTAATACTAGAGGGAAGCTGTACTTCGCCTTTGGGCTTTCAGGCCGCAGCCTTGGCTGCCGGCATCAAAAAAGCAGGAGAAGATATGGCTCTTATTTATTCCGAAAAAAAAGCAGTCAGTGCCGGAGTGTTCACGACTAATAAGGTGGCGGCGGCACCGGTGCATTTGGATAAAAAGCATTTAGCTGATAGTGCGGCTCAGGCGGTCATTGTCAACAGCGGCAATGCCAATGCCTGCAACGGTCAGCGGGGCATGGAGGATGCCAGTCTGATGGCCCGCTTGACAGCTGAGGGGCTGAAGATCTCGGAAGATGATGTTTTGGTCTGCTCTACCGGAGTTATCGGCTTAGAGCTGCCTATGGACAAGGTTACTGCCGGCATAAAGCAGATAACCGGGGAGCTTAGCGCGGATAAGGGCTTGGCTGCGGCTAAGGCTATCATGACTACCGATACCTTTGCCAAGCATTTGGCTGTGGAATTTGAGCTGGGAGGCAAAAAAACAACTATCGGAGGGATAGCTAAGGGCTCAGGCATGATTCAGCCTAATATGGCGACTATGCTGGCCTTTTTGACTACTGATGCTGCGGTAGACCCTGCTGTTTTGCATTCCTGCCTGGTTAAGGCGGTCAATAAATCCTTTAACTTAGTTACGGTAGATGGTGATACGAGTACCAATGATACTCTGCTGATTATGGCTAACGGAATGGCCGGCAATGCTGCTGTTACTTTTGGGTCACCGGAGGAAAAGATTTTTCAGGAGGCGCTGGATAAGATTTGTATTGCTCTGGCGAAAATGATGGCTAAAGACGGAGAAGGAGCGACTAAGCTGGTAGAGGTACAGGTCAAAGGTGCCTTGACGGAAGCTGATGCGAAGAAAACAGCGATGGCT
>JBJDXG010000079.1:0-5330 GCA_051866555.1 bacterium
ATTCGGCGGAACTCTCACCAATACAGAACTGCCGTCAACCGCTTCCGCAATTCCCCCCATGCGGGAATTAATTTTGCTCACCATCCTGCTCGCCGTAGTAAAATCCGGCTTATTCAAAACAAAGGTCACCGTATTGCCGACTAAAAAATCATTCGGCACTGATTGTTCAACCGTTGCCCCGTTAGGAATCCGCCCTACAGTTACATGATTTTTCTGCACAGAATTTTTATTCTTAGACACTGAAAAGCCGCCTAAGGACAATGGTCCCTGAGCTACCGCATATACCTGTCCGTTAGCCGCTTTCAAAGGAGTAAATAATAAGGTTCCGCCCTGCAGGCTTTTAGCGTCCCCAATAGATGATACCTGAACATCAATAGTATCACCATTCTGAGCAAAAGGCGGCAAATTGGCAGTTACCATTACAGCTGCCACATTTTTAGTCTTCATAGAATTAATATCGGTGCTTAAGCCGAAATTTTTCAGCATATTAGCCACCATCTGCATAGTAAAATCATTGCTCGTACTGTCCCCGGTACCGGTTAGCCCGGTAACCAGGCCATACCCGACCAACTGATTATTCCTTACCCCTTTTACCTTGCTGATATCCTTGATTCTGGCCGACATCTCAGCTGAAGCCGTCAAAGCAGTGCAGAAGAAAATCGCCAAAACTAAAAAAGCTATTTTTTTCATCCTTACTCCTCCTAGAAAACAAAGTTCAGGATTTTAGTCAATATACCCTCTTTTTGAGTATTGCCGACAACACCTTTTCCTTTATAAGTGATCTGAGCATTTCCCACCTGGGTGGAAAGCACAGTATTATAAGGAGTAATATCTACCGGACGCACTATGCCGGTAACCGTTATTTCCTGATCTTCCTTATTGACCTTAATATTTTGACTGCCCTCAACTAAAAAATCTCCGTTAGGCAGAATTTCCTTTACCATTACCGATAATCTGCCGTTAAAATTGCCGCTTCTCGTAGTAGAACCGGTTCCGTTAAAGCTGCTGTCATTGCTGTTGGACAAAGGAAAAATTTTGTCCAGAGTTTTATTAATAATATTGCTGCCGCTGCCGCCAACCTGAGGCACACCATATTTCTGCTCCGTACTTTTCTTCGTTGTCGTTGAAGCATTCTGCGTTGTCGAAGTGCTTTCCGTAATAATAATAGTTAAAGTATCTCCTACCGCTCTCGCTTTATGATCCACAAATAAATAATTCATCTGATTGCCGGGCTGAAAAAGCGAAGCCGCCTCCAGCTTAAAAGCCAAGCCCAAACAACATAAAAACAATATTCCAAGAGATAAAAAAGTTTTTTTCATCTTCTTCACTCCCATACTTCTACTATGCCGTCACTAACCGCCCTGCCTGACAGCACCTTTTTGCTTTCCAGCAGCTTAACCGACACAAAATCATTGGCATAACCGTCCTGCAAAGCCTTGCCCAAAGTTTCTATTTTGATTAACTCATTAGCTATAATCACCGTAACTGTTTGGTTTTTTAAAACCAAAGGAATATTCTCCAATAAATCAGGTGTCAAAATCCCACCAGCCTGCAAATAGCGACCTGCCCTTTTGCCGACTATATCATGCAGATTCTTATAAGGCAGGGATTCTAAAGCAGAAATATCAGTCCGCTGCAGCTTTAAATCACCGGCAGCTATTGCTTCACCCGGTTTAATTGCCCGAGCAGTAACCAAAGCCTGTTCATAAACCCTGACATCAAACAAAACATTAAAGGCTGTATATTTCCGACCATTAAGATAAGCTGTTACCGGAACAAGCACATTGCCGCCGATTTTTTTCATTTTAATCGGCCCTGCCTTAAATTCAACCCTGCCGTCGGGAAAATTGCGGTCAGCCAGCCTGCTTTTTACTCTGAGCTCCCGGTCAGTCCAAAGCAGATTTTTTTCCAGCTCATTTTGCGCTGCCTTAATAACCGTTTCCGCCCTGACCTTCTGCACAGCCAGAGCAGGAAAAGCTAAAATAACCACCCAAATCAGAACCAGACTAATTATTCGGCTCATCTTAACGGCGCAGATTACTTGCTGTTTCCAGCATTTCATCAGAAGACTTGATCGCCTTAGAACTGAATTCATAGGCTCTTTGCGCAGTAATCATATTAACCATTTCTTCCACTACCTGAACATTAGACATCTCGATCCAGCCCTGAGCAATAGTACCCACGCCATCATCGAAAGGATTGCCTGAAGCATCTGTCTCTTTAAAAAGATTATTGCCTATAGCAGCCAGACCGGACGGATTAACAAAACGAACTAAATCAATATTCCCTGCTTCCTGAATATTATTATCAGCAGCCGTTTTGTAGGTTACTGTCCCATCCTCGGCAATATTGATCTCAGTTGCCTCCTCTGGAATATTAATCGCCGGCTCCAGCATATAGCCATTGGAAGTAACTATATTGCCCTCCGCATCACGCTTAAAATTGCCGTCACGCGTATAAGCAATGGTTCCATCCGGACAATTGATTTGGAAAAATCCATCCCCTTGAATAGTTAGATCCAAAGAATTACCGGTCTGCTGCATATTGCCCTGAGTAAATATCTTCTGCGTAGCCGCCGGTCTTACACCAAGACCAATGCTGAGTCCGGTAGGCAGATTGACCCCGTCGCCGGAAATAGCTCCGGCTGACTTCATCGTTTGGTAAATAACATCCTGGAACTCAATCCGTCCCTTCTTAAAGCCAGTAGTATTAACATTAGCCAAATTGTTAGAAATATTGTCTATGTTCAGCTGCTGAGCCTGCATTCCTGAAGCAGCACTCCATAAAGATCTCATCATCTTTCATTCACTCTCCTTTTTAACTTGGTTTTCCTACCTCATTGATCGCCTTATCCAAAGTAGCATCCTGTATCTGAATCATCTTCTGATTCATCTCATAAGCCCTGGTAGCAGTTATCAAATCAATCATTTCACTCACCGCATTGACATTGGAGTATTCCAAACTTCCCTGAATAACCTTAGTGCCAACCGCCGCTGTCGGCTGTTCCTCAGAAATCCAAAGAGAATCCCCCAGCTTCCTGACCACATCCTGATTAGCAAAATTAACTACCCGCAGCCGGTCAACGACCTCATTTCCGGCAGTAATCACTCCATCAGTGCCTATATCTATACTTGCTGACTGCTCAGGCCGAATGCTTATCCTGCCCTGCTCTCCCATAATATAATCACCGTTAAGATTGACCAGATAGCCCTCATTATTCAGCACAAAAGCCCCGTCCCGCGTATAACGCTCACCACCAGCAGTATCAACTACAAAAAAGCCATCTCCTTCCAAAGCCACATCAAGCTTATTGCCGGTTAAGCGATGAATACCATTATTCATCAAAGGCCTTACCTCTACTATATCCACTCCGGTCCCAATACGACCCACTGCCCGGCTCGGCTCAAAGCCTTCAATCTTATGTAAAAGCAGGTCACGGAACGATTCCTCCACCGCCACATCCTTTTTAAAGCCAGTAGTATTAACATTAGCCAAATTGTTAGAAATAACATCAGTCCTCACCGCTTCTGCCATCATGCCGGAAGCTGCACTGTAAATTCCTTTGAGCAAAAAATGCCCCTCCCTTCCTTATATAAATTAATTTCCACAGCTAAAAGTTATTTCCTGCTTTACAATTGTTTAATTTTTGGAGCAGAAATTTGCGTACAATATTTATTGCCAGACTTTAATATTTAGATTATAATATTACAATAAACAAAAAAGAAGGTAAAAAAATGAAAAACATTTTAATAGTCAAATTAAGCTCTATCGGGGATGTCATTCACGCCCTGCCAACGCTCTCTGTTCTGCGTCATAATTATCCTCAAGCCAAAATAACCTGGATAGTTGAAGAAAAGGCCTGCGGCATCGTGGAAAACCACCCTTATTTAGATGAAGTGATCTGTATCAACCTGAAAAAAATGAAGCTGAAGGAAATGATCAAACTGGCTCATAGATTAAAACAAGCAAAATATGACCTGGTCCTTGATTTGCAGGGATTGTTAAAAAGCGGCCTTATCTCCTGGTTTACCAGAGCTCCGATAAGGCTGGTCTATCCCATCCATCGAGAGGGCAGCGGTCTTTTGGCAACCAAAGCAGTTGACTCCCGACCGGAAAGTCTCCATGTGATTCAAAAATGCCTGGATACAGTAAGAGCTTTAAATCTCACAATCAGCGAAAAAAATCTGACCGATTTTCAATTAAATATTCGTCCGGAGGATGAACAATTCGCCCGGCAGTTTCTAAAAAGCCAGGGAGTTCAGGACAGCGACATCCTTATCGGACTTAACCCAGGAGCCGCCTGGCCGACCAAGCAATGGCCGCCCGAGCTGTTTGCCCAGCTAGCTGACCGTTTAATAGAAGAAAATCAGGCTAAAATAATCCTGTTCGGCGGACCGTCTGACCTTGAACTCACAGCAGCCATTGAAAAAAATATGCAGCACACTGCTATCTCCTCCGGCGGAAAGACAACCCTAAAGCAGCTGGCCGCCTTAATTAAATACTGCCACGTCTTTGTTGGCAGCGATACAGGGCCTATGCATATTGCCGTTGCCGTTAAAACTCCAGTCGTAGCTCTTTTCGGGCCAACCGACCCCGGCTACAGCGGTCCGGTCAACAGCCATGACCAGGTGATCTGGTCACACCTTAGCTGCACTCCCTGCTTCAAAGTCAAGGAGTGTCCTCAGGGTACGCCGCTCGCCTGCATGAAAGCCATCACCCCGGATATGGTACAGAAGAAAATTGCCCAAATCATAAAAGACAAAAAATAAAGCAAGGTGTCATCACCTTGCTTTTTAACTGTATCGCTCCAAAATAACCTTGATCAAATCAGTAGTTGAATGGTCCAAAATCAAATTGACCAGCACTACCTCGCCCCCATAGTTCTCAACAATTTCCGCCTCCGGCAGGTCTTCCTTCCGGTAATCTCCGCCCTTAACATGGACATCAGGCTGCAAAGCCCTTATCAGACTCTCTGGAGTCAGCTCATCAAAAATCGTTACATAGTCACAAGCCGCAAGAGCAGCCAAAAGCTCAGCCCGCTCCACATCCTTTACCAAAGGGCGCTTATCACCCTTCAGCTTTCTCACCGAGCTGTCGCTGTTTACCCCGACAAACAAAACATCACCCTGACTCTTCGCCTCTGCCAGATACCTTATATGACCGATATGCAGAAGGTCAAAGCAGCCGTTAGTAAAAACCACCCTTTTCCCTTCAGCCCTCAGCCTCTCTCTGATACTCAAAAGCTCCGGCAGAGTCTTAATCTTTTCCTGCATCCTCTCACCAACTTATCCTTATGTCAAATTTTAATTCCGCTTAATAATATCCGCGAT
>JBJDXG010000080.1:0-5314 GCA_051866555.1 bacterium
ATTTAAACAAATCCCTTATTTTAAGGGAAAAAAGACTTGACTATATAGGGAGGAAGAGAAATGCTTGCATTAAATAAAAAAGCTCCTGCTGGTCTCGCACACCAAGCGGGAGCTGAAAGAATCCAACCAGAAGGTAACATCATAATGGACAATTTGGGGTTGGTTGGATTCACAATTCAAAGATATTTTAAACCACGTTGGATTGTGATGTCAAGAGAGGACAAAGAAGATTTTTATCACGAGGGATGCATTGGCCTCATTAAAGCGGCGCAAAGGTATGAGCCAAGCGAAGCGGCGTTTGCTACTTTCGCGGTTATCAATATAAAGAATGCGTTAATAAAAAGGCTGAAATATGCTAATCGCGCCAAAAGAAAAGGCTGCTGCATATCCTTATTTGAAGAAAGCGATAATGACGTAGACCTGATTGAGCGCATACCATCAGATGCAGCCACTGAAGAGCCGGCTATTAATAAAGCATTAATTAAAGCAGCGATTAACTGCTTAAATACAAAAGAGAAAAAGATCATTTATGCTTACTATTTTGCCGACAAGACTCAAAGTCAGGTTGCGGCTCTTATAAATAAAGGTCACTCACAGACAAACATAGATATCCACAAAGCATTGTTAAAAATGCGGACAAGCTTAGGAGGAGATAAGTAATGCGGTCAAATGCTGCTGTATTTATTGCTTCAATCTTGCTGGCTTTAGTCATCAATCATTGCAGACGGTATTCTGCTGTAGGGGGAGAGCTTCTTTTACCTATATTATTAACCAGTCTGTGGATTTTTATTAAATCTTTTCTAAGAGATAAAGCAAACCTTTGGCCGGAGGAGGTTAGGAAAGATGTGTTTTGATGTAGACGGCTATATTGAATATGTATTCGGCTATCTGAAAGACGAGGAAGAAGAACAGAAATTTTATAACAGTTCAGATGATAGTTCAGATTGTGAAATCGATCAAGAAGACGATATACCATTCTAAGCTCCCTTGGGAGCATAAAACAGGAGGCAGGGAACGATGAAACCATTTCTAAAAGCTACGGAGAATAAACTCGTTTTTTACTGTGACTACAGCCGGCGGAATGCGGCTAAAGCTATTCCGGAACACTGCTGGAACGACGAGTTTAAGTGCTGGGAATATCCTAAGGAAGAGAACATCATAAAGAAAATTAAACAGGCCTTTCCTCTGGTGCTGATGGATGCAAAAGCCTCTGACCTGTACCGTAAAGCAGCGGCAGCTGAAGAGCTGGCAGACCAGAAGAAGGCAGAGCTATGGGCGGAGGTCTCTCCCATAGCTCCTATGCCCATCAAGGTTACGCCCTTCAAGCATCAGGTTGTAGGCTTTAATACGGGAATCACACTGCCGGCGGCTGCTATTCTGTTTGAAATGGGCTGCGGGAAGAGCTTAACAGCTATAGCTATAGCCGGGCAAAGGTTTATCCAGGGAGACATCAAGCGGCTTTTAATAGTATGTCCGGCAGCGGTTATGCCGGTCTGGCCCAAAGAATTTGAGGATTATGCCGACTTTCCCTTTGAAGCCAAAGCTATTGAGGGCAAAGGGGCTAAGAGGAAAGCCCTCCTGCTTGCCTGGCCCAGAAGGGATGATGTTCTGCAGGCTGCGGTGATCAATTATGAAGCTGCCTGGCGACTGGAGGACGAGCTGAAGCAATGGGCTCCGGACATGATTATCTGTGATGAATCTCAGAGAATAAAGACACCGGGCTCTAAGCAGTCCAAGTGCCTGCACGCGTTAGGGAGGCTGGTTAAATACCGCTTGATTTTAAGCGGCACTCCGGTATCCAATACTCCCCTGGACTTTTTTTCGCAGTATAAATTTTTAGCTCCGGAGATTTTTGGCAGCAGCTTTTATTCATTCCGCAATAAATATGCCATTTTAGGAGGCTATGAGAACCGGGAGGTAGTAGGATACCGCAACCTGGACAAACTCATCAAATCAGCCCATTCAGTGGCTGTCAGGGTAACTAAAAAGCAGGCACTCGACCTTCCGGAAATGGTTGATCAAAGAGTGTACTGCGAATTAGAACCGGAAGCCAAAAGAACTTACCGGCAGCTAGCCCGTGACTGTATTGCCGAGCTGTCCGAGTCGTCCAGGCTGACGGCTCCGCAGGTAATTACCAGGCTGCTCAGATTCAGCCAGATAACCGGAGGATTTTTGAATGATGATGATGGGACTGTTCATCAGATAAGCAAGGCCAAGCGGCAGCTCTTTAAGGAGCTCCTGCTTGATTTGCTGGGGGCCGACAAGAAGGTTGTAGTCTTTTGCCGGTTCATTCCTGAAATCAAAGCAATTATGCAGTTCCTGAAGGACATCGAGATTGATTTTGCGGAAATTTACGGCGATACCGCTCAGCAGACTAGAGGCGAGCATGTAAAAAGATTTCAGCAGGACCCGAAATGCAAAGTGTTTTTAGCACAGATCCAGACAGCCGGCCTTGGCATAACCTTAACAGCTGCCGATACAGCGATTTTTTACAGCATGGATTACAGCTATGCCAATTACGAGCAGGCCAGAGCCCGGATACACCGGATCGGGCAGAAAAATATCTGTACTTACATTCATCTTTTGGCCAAAGGGACTATTGATGAAGAAATCATGCAGGCGCTAAAAAACAAGAAAAGCCTGGCTGACAGCATAGTAGACAATTACCAGAAGATTTTAGGAGAGAAGGCACAATGAGAAAATTTACCCGCGAGCTGTATAAAAAAATCAAAAAATTTGACCGCAATGAAATGGAGCAATTCTGCAATACCTTATATCAGGAAGGCTTTAATGAAGGGATGAAATGCAGCAAAGAAGCAGAAAAAACCGGATTTAAAGAGCTGCTGCAGGCTTTAAAAGCCGGCAGATGCCGGGGAATAGGCAGCAGCACCATCAGCAAATTAGAAAGCTTCATTCAGGAAATATCTCAGGGAGGGAAATAAATGTTTAAATTAGCCAGTAAATTAGACCTTTTGAAAGAACAGAAAAGCATTTTAGAAAATCAGGTGACGGAGCTTAAAAAGAAAATTGCATGGACCGAGGAAGAACTGATCAGGCAGATGACAGAAAATGAAGTCCAAAACTTTACCAATCGGGGCAAGCAGTTTATTTTGACAGTCAAAGATTATTACTCAGTAAAAGCCGAGAATAAGCCCAAGCTGTTTGACTGGCTGAAAGCCAACGGTCATGAAGCTCTAATCAAAGAAGATATTAATGCTCAGACATTAAATGCCTTTGGCCGGGAAATAAGCGCCGAAAACGACGACTCCCTGCCTGATAGTTTAAGCGATATTTTAAATGTTTATGAAAAAGTATCAATCAGCATGCGCAAAGCAGCTAAGAAATAGAAGGAGGAATCAATCATGGAAAACACTCAATTAACCAAAAAGGAAAACAAATATCTAACCTGTCAGGGTGAGGTAAGTCAGGAGGAATGGAGTCAGGAGATGAATGGCCTTACTCCTACCTTTGACCGCATCAAGGTTCCCAGCGGAGGCGGGCTTGCCTTTAAGGTTCCGGGAGAAAATGACGGCGAATTTAAAGCTGCATCCGAGCTTATCGGTGTTATTGTAGACCATTATCCGGTGAATGCCTACTGGAAGGAAAAATACACAGGAGAAAACAATGCACCTGACTGTGCTAGCTTAGACGGCAAGTTTGGCGAAGGCAATCCCGGAGGAGCCTGCAAAAGCTGTCCAATGAATCAATGGGGAAGCGACCAGGATGGCAGAGGCAAGGCCTGCAAGAACATGCACCGGATTTTTCTTCTGCAGGAGGGTGAGGCCATGCCGATCCAGCTGACTATTCCGCCAACCAGTCTGAAAAATTTATCTAACTATATCATGAAAAAACTCTTAACCAGAGGATATAAGACGGAAACAGCCGTAACCAGGATTTCCTTAAAAACCGAACGTTCTAAAGGCGGGATTGAATACAGTCAGGCATCCTTCAGCTTTGTTGAAGGCCTAAATGAATATGCAGACCAGATGAAGGCTTATCGTCAAAGCATTATGCCGGTTACTCGTTCTCAGGAAATAGAAAGAAACGAAGACAACAATGTCTTTGACGAAAGCGAAGAAATACCATTTTAACCAACAAGGGCGGCTTCGTCGCCCTTTTATTATAAGGAGGGGTATTAATCATGTCAGACAGACTAAAAGAAAAAATAAAAAACGAAAAAAACCCGCTCCTGCAGGCTGCTCTTGAATATTTGCTACTGTATAAATGGAGCGTCATTCCCTTAAACGGCAAAAAGCCTTATCAGGGATGGGCTGCATATCAAAAAAGGCGGCCAACCGAAGCAGAAGTCAGACAATGGTGGCATAAATATCCGGAAGCTAATATCGGCATTATCTGCGGAAAAGTAAGCGGCTTGGTAGTTTTAGACCTGGATGGGGAAGAAGGTATGCAGAGCTTTAATAAAAAAGGCTATGCTCCTATAACGGTTGCTGCAAAAACAGGCAATGGCACGCATTTTTATTATCTGCATCCAGGACATGAGGTGCATAATTTTACAAGCAAAGAGCCCGGATTAGATTTCAGAGGAGACGGCGGCTACGTAGTAGCTCCGCCGTCAATTCATCCGGGAACCAAATCAGCCTATGAATGGTTCCTGCCGCCGCATCAGGAAGAACTAGCTCCTTGTCCCGGCTGGCTGTTGGACATGCTGGGAGCCACGAAGCCGGCTTATAGCGGGGGAAATAGAGAAGACAGTCTGGTTAAGGTTTTAAATGGCCTGCCGGAAGGAGAGCGGGATAATGGTATTTTCCGCTATGCCTGTCGCTTAAGAGGCAAGGGAATAAGCAGGCTGGAAGCAGAGGTTTTGATCTGCAGCTCAGCAGCCAGCTGCCGACCTCCCTTTCCTAAAGAGCAGGCCCTGCGTAAGATAGAACAGGCCTGGAAGTATGACGGACCGGCAATATCCTCTCCGGAGGATATTAATCTGGCGAATGTATTCGAAAAGCCCAGCCTCTTGTTTTTGGCCAAGCTGAAGAAAAGTGATGTAGGGGAATATGCAAAAATCAAGCAGAGCCTTAAAGGCAAGATAAATCTGAATGATTTAGAAAAAGCAGTAAATTCGCAGATAGCGAAAAATCAGGGGATGCATGTAGTTAAGAATGAAGAAAAAAAGAGTGAATTAACTGAGATTTTACCTAAATTCCCTTTCAAGGAAATGCAGATGCCTCTTGAATGGACGATTGATCAGAGCGGAGTTTGGCAGCTTGAATACAGAAATGAAAACCCTAAGCGAGTTTATGCCACTGCTGCTCCTACTATTTTAACTAAAAGATTGAAAAATATTGATACCGAAGAA
>JBJDXG010000081.1:0-5310 GCA_051866555.1 bacterium
GGAAAGACCACATCTATCTTTAGGCCCTTATTATTCCGTCCGTCAGGATAAAGCAAAAATTCCTCCTCCCCAAGCCGCATGGACTGACCGTCAGCCATCAGCTCGCCTAACTCGCCGGTAACCCAACGTCCTTCCTTCGTAATCCCTATAGGTAAAATATCATATTTATCTGAACTCATGGCCTTAATCACACCAAAAGCTGATTTTAGGGAAACTTCATGTTCACTTGACTTACCGCCGTATATTACTGCTACCTTAATTTTCTGCAAATCAAAACCTCCATTTCTGTTGTCCTTACTTAAATTATGTTTTTCTCTTTTTAACCATTCCATATAAATGAATATTTTCCTTCTTATCAGATAATAAAACCTTGTTTCATCTGCTCTTTATTATTTTATTTATACAGTATTTGATGTATAATATAATCAAATATTGAAAAAAGAGAGGAAATAAATATATGCAGGAAGCAAATAAAAATATATCTACCGATGAATTCATTTTTGCCTTAGATATAGGTACCCGCAGCATAATCGGCATTATCGCCAAGCAGGAGGGCAAGGAACTGGTAATCATTGATTCACAGATGATTCCGCACCCTGACCGCAATATGTTTGACGGCCAGATACATGACATTGAAGGCGTAGTAGCCGTAGTTAAAGAAGTAAAAAGAATTTTAGAAGAAAGAAATGATCTGAAGCTGACCAAGGTAGGGATAGCTGCCGCCGGACGTTCTTTAAAAACTCAACAGCTGACAGTCAACAGAACTATCGACAGCACCATAGAAATAGACAGGGCCTTGGTTAATAATCTGGAAATGGAAGCTATTCAGACTGCTCAGTCAATGCTTGATGAGGAAGAGAAGAAAAATACTTATTATTGTGTCGGCTATACGGTGATCAATTACTACCTCAACAACAGCGCCATAAGCAGCCTGATCGGCCATAAGGGCGAAGAAATAGCTGTTAATCTAATAGCTACCTTCCTGCCGCATATAGTGGTCGACAGCCTTTATACTGTAATGCACCGCGTCGGTCTGGAAATAATCAACCTTACCTTAGAGCCAATAGCTGCTATCAATATCGCCATACCGCCGAAAGCCAGACTGCTCAATCTGGCTATGGTCGATATCGGGGCCGGCACATCTGATATTGCCATCACTAAGGAAGGAACTATAACCTCCTATGCCATGACTACTACCGCAGGTGACAAAATCACTGAAATGATAGCCCAGAACTATCTTCTTGATTTTGACCAGGCTGAAGAATTAAAATTAAAGCTGTGCAATGGCGGCAAGCAGACCTTTTCGGATATTGTCGGCATTGATTATGAACTGGAAACAGAAGAGATCCTTGATTCAATATCTCCTATATTGGAAACAATGGCTGACCAGATTGCCGAAAACATCATGCTCTGCAATCAGAAAGCTCCCAGTGCCGTTTTCTTAGTCGGCGGAAGCAGCCAGATTCCCCGTCTGCCGGATATCTTATCCACCAAGCTTTCCCTGCCTAAGGAACGTGTCGTAGTTAAGGGCTCGGAAATTATGAAAAATCTCCAGGGACTGCCTGATTTTCTTAAAGGGCCTGATGCCATAACCCCTCTGGGAATAGTTATGGTTACTTTAAATCATGATAAGGAAAACTTCTTCCAGATAACGGTCAATGACCAGCGCTTAAAAATGTTTAATTCCAAGCAGCTGTTTATTTCCGATGCCTTAATACTTTTAGGCTATGAGGCTAAAAAGCTGCTGCCGAAACGCGGACCGGGACTTAATTTTATCCTAAACGGCAAAAGCAGCGTCATCCCCGGACTTTACGGAGAAGCCGGCAAGATATTCCTCAACGGCGAACTGTCAAGCGTAGAGGCCAAAATCAAGGAGGATGATGTTATTACCTTAGAGGAAGCTACCAGCGGAACATCTCCGACAGTTTTCATCAAGGATATTCTGCCGGAAAGCAAGACCTTCTGGGTAGAAAATCAGGGGTATCCTTCTCCTTATGATATACGCTGCAATAACCAGAAGGCAATTTTAACTAATCAGCTGAAAGAAAACGATGCTATCAGCTGGAAGGAAATCAATACCGTACAGGATCTTTTGGAATATTTGGGCTATGCAGCGACTGAACGCTCTTTGTATCTTGACGGCAAAAGGCTGAGTCCTGACCATTTACTGCAAAACAACGACCAGCTGTCTTTAAATTCCGGTAAGGAAATACCGCAGGACACCGAGACAGCGGTTTCCAGCAGTTCGGTGAAAATTGCTGCCAATCTGAATGATCCATCTGCCGGTGAATATAAATTTACCGTTTTTATCAATGAAAGGCCGGTAACTATACATCATAATAAAGCAGAATTAATGCTCTTTGACCTTTTTAACTATATTGATCTCGATATTCAGTCAGCCAAAAACCCTATAATTATCAAAATAAACGATAAAGATGCTTCATTTACCGATTCAATCAAGAACCATGACCATATCAGCATAAAGGTATGATAAAACAAAAAAACCAGCGGGAAAATCTTCCCGCTGGTTTTTTAGCTTTTCTGCTTATTGAATATCGGTTACCTGAAAATCTTCATTTTCCACCGCTGCCTGCAAAATATCATCAGCAACAGCCTGACTTAACTCGACTTCTGCCTTTTTGCCAGCCAAATCCACCTTAACTTCTGCCACTCCGTCAATTCGGCTTAAAGCCTTTTCTACCGCTCTGGTACAATGAGAACAGCTCATTCCTTCAATAGTAATAGTTTTTTTCATCTGCTTACCTTCTTTCTTATCTGATTGCTCCGGTGTACTTCCTATAGCTTTAGGCTGAAAAAGCTTCAGCCTTAAAGCATTGGAAACTACACAGACAGAGCTGAGACTCATGGCTGCCGCCGCAAACATCGGGTTTAATCTCCAGCCCAGTAAGTGATAAAACACCCCGGCAGCCAGCGGGATGCCCAAAGCATTATAAAAAAATGCCCAGAAAAGATTTTCCTTAATGTTTTTAATAACTGCATGGCTGAGCTGAATCGCCGTTACCGCGTCCATCAGGTCGCTTTTCATCAGAACAAAATCGGCTGAATCAATAGCTATATCAGTCCCGGCACCGATAGCCACCCCCACATCAGCTCTGGCTAGGGCCGGAGCATCATTAATGCCGTCACCGATCATAGCCACGATTTTGCCCTGCTCCTGCATTTTCCTGATTTCCCGTTCCTTGTCCTGCGGCAGAAGCTCAGCCACCGCCCTGTCCACTCCGGCCTGCTGCCTGATATACTCAGCCGTTTCCTGATTATCACCAGTCAGCATGACCACTTCGATCTGCATCGCCTGAAGATTAGCCACCGCCTGTCTGCTGCTCGGCTTCAACACATCAGCTACCGCAATAATACCCAAAAGCTTCCCGTCAGCGCTGATATAAAGCGGCGTTTTGCCCTGTCGGGCCAATTTCTGCCCCTCAGCCTCATAGCCTGACAGGGAAATATTAAACTCCTGCATCATCCTTAAATTTCCCGCCAAGACCTGCTGCCCGGCAATTTCACCGCTGATGCCCTGACCGGCTATGGCTTTAAAATTATGAGTTGGGAAAAGCGACAGCTTCTCCTCCTCGGCCTTCTCAACCACAGCCTCAGCCAGAGGATGCTCCGAAAGAGCCTCCAAAGAAGCCGCCAGATTAAGCATTTGCCTTTTGCCGTCCAGCCCGATAATATCAGTGACCTTCGGTTTGCCCTCAGTCACCGTACCGGTCTTGTCTAAAACAACGGTATTTATTTTATGAGCGATCTCCAGACTTTCTGCTGACTTGATCAAAATCCCCTGCTCTGCTCCCTTGCCGGTTCCTACCATAATAGCCGTAGGAGTTGCAAGCCCCAAAGCACAGGGACAGGAAATTACCAAAACAGCTATGCCGATAGTCAAGGCAAATTCAAAGCTGTAGCCTAAGAAGAGCCAAACTAAAGCCGCCAAGAGGGCAAGCAGCAAAACAACCGGCACGAAAATACCGCTCACCTGGTCAGCCAGCTTAGCAATAGGAGCTTTAGAGCTGCCTGCCTCCTCAACTAATTTAATTATTTTAGCTATCGTAGTATCCTCTCCGGTTCTTAAAACCTCCATTCTGAAATAACCGGCCTTATTCAGAGTTGCCCCGGTAACATGATCATTGACCTTCTTCTCTATAGGCATACTCTCGCCCGTCAAAGCCGACTCATCGATCAGCCCTTCACCTTCAGTGATGATTCCGTCCAGCGGCACAGTCTGCCCCGATTTGTCGATAACGATATCGCCAATCCGCACTTCCTCCAAAGGCAGCTCAACCTGCTCATCACCACGCACAACCAGCGCCTTCTTCGGAGATAGATCCAGGAGCTTACTGATGGCCTCCGAGGTTTTGCCCTTCGATCTGGTCTCCAGATATTTGCCTACCGTAATCAGAGTAAGGATCATAGCCGCTGACTCAAAATAAAGATCCATGCTGTAACGCTTCACTAAGTCTAAATCACCATGCCCCAAGCCATAACCAATATTATACAGGGCAAAAATGCCGTACAGCACAGCCGCACTTGAGCCAATGGCTATTAAGGTATCCATATTGGGAGCTTTGGAAAACAAGGCTTTGAAACCCACCTGATAATATTTACTGTTGACATACATAATCGGCAGAGTTAATAAAAACTGCGTAAAAGCCAGATTCAGACTGTTTTCCGCCCCATGAAAAAAATGCGGCACCGGCCAGCCTGACATATGACCCATGCTGAGATACATCAAGGGAATTAAAAATATGAAAGAAATTATCAGCCTGTATTTCATTTCCCGCAGCGGATTTTCCTCATTGACCGCTGAAAGCTTTTTTTCCCCGCCATCAAGCGAAGCGCCATAGCCTCCGGCCTCAACCGCCTGCATTATCTCCTCCGGAGATATAACCTCTGAATCAAAATCAGCCAGCATCGTATTTTGCAGCAGATTAACATTGACCTTATTGACTCCGGAAAGCTGCTTAACTATTTTTTCGACCCGGGAGCTGCACGCACTGCAGGTCATCCCGGTAATCTTAAATTTTTTCTGCAAATAATCAGCTCCTTTAAATAAACCTCACGTTTAGCTTATGTTATTTTTGCCCGGATATCCTTATAAAAAAAGAGCCGCTTTAATTAATTACAGACATAAATATCTGCAATCCATTCAAGTCCAGCTCCTTTAAAGTATCATCAGTGTATTACCAGATTATGCTGTGAGTCATCAGGCCCCAGATTTTCAGGACTGTCCATAACCCGCAGCTCATTATAAAATGAAGCAACAGTTACATTAATATACGGTGCCAAAGCCAGCCA